>JAUYDD010000123.1 GCA_030704765.1 Nanobdellota archaeon
TTTTAAGATGTGGATGTCAGTTTGTTTTAATTTCTGAGCATCCTAAAAACAAGGGCCAATCAAACCACACTCGCCAGCAGGCGATTTTTTAGCTGTGGCAAAAAACCTTTAGGGTGTGGTGGCCCATTGTTTTTTTGATATTAATTTTTTATGGGCTTGGTTTTTAGATATTGAAGATAAGCTTTAAAAGTCATTAATCCTTAAAATAAAACATAAAATGGCACAAAAAATAAGAGCGATATTTATCTTCGAGATATTAGGCAGGCCTCCTGAACATATTAAAGAAGCTTTAGACCAATTTGTAAGTAAACTGGGAGAGCAAAATGGGATTGAACTAGTATCTAAAACAATCGCAGAACCAAAAAAAGTTGAAGAAGAAGGAGCTAAAGACCTTTATACTACTTTTGCTGAAGTCGAAGTTATTATTGATAGTCTAAGCTTGTTGTTTGCTGTGATATTGAACATGCTTCCATCAAATGTAGAGATATTACAGCCAGAAGAACTAAAAATATCTAATTTTAACCTTAATTCAATATTGACTGAACTTTCAATCAAACTCCACAGATATGATGAAGTTGCAAAAACGCTGACAATTGAAAGGGAAAATTTGATTGCTCAATTAAAACAAGCTATAAATAATCAGAACAGCATGAGCAGTGCTTATACCCCCAATATTACATTTAGCGGGGGAAAACAAGAACAAAAAAAAGGAATAGATAAAAAAAATCAAACTAATAAAAAGAAAAATAAAAGTAAAACAAAAAACAATAAAAAGAAAAAAAAGGTTAAATGAAATTAATAATTTTGAAATCAAAAAAACAATGGGCCACCACACCCTAAAGGTTTTTTGCCACAGCTAAAAAATCGCCTGCTGGCGAGTGTGGTTTGATGGCCCTTGTTTTTAGGATGCTCAGAAATTAAAACAAACTAACATCCACATCTTAAAAGATGTGGTTTAATTTCTGACATTAAAAAATTTGGTGAACCATGGGGAAAAGTCACTAACCATGAACATGGAAAAATAGGTGCAGATTTTTTAGATAAATTTGATTTAAAAGAACCCTTTAAAACAGAAATAAAGAACTGTGTCAGATTTCATATGGGAAGATTCACTGGAACTAAAGAAGATATAGAAAGAGCGTCTAACCCTAATAAAAAAGAATTAGTAGTCCAGATAACTGACTTTTTTTACTCAAGAAAATTTGCTTCTTTTTTGTCTGGAACAAATATCAGAGAAGAAGATATATTAAAATTTTTTAATAATTGATGATATATCTTTAACTTTGTTTTAATCGTTCATTCCCACCTAATATCTGAAAAATAAAGGGATTTTCTGCATTCAGAGGGGAATTAATAATTATATCTGCTAAAGTTTTAAAAATAATAATTATAACTCCTGCTTCCCCTTTAAACATACTTAAAAGCATTGTACTTAAATAAACTGGAAATAAATTTCCTGCAGGTTCAAAAAAGAATTTTACTAAATCTGTTTTTTCAAGTCTTTCTTTTTCAATTGAAAAGTTCCAAACAAAGTTGATAATATATGACAGAGAAAAGAGCAGTAAACCAATAAAAAAATTAATCCCTATATTTCTTGTAAAATTTAGAGCACTATAAGTTAATATAGAAATTGCGATGCCATAAAAAATCCATATGCTTATAGTAAAGATAAATAACCCAGTTTTAATCCCTTTTCCAGAATAATCTTTACCGAGCGATTTGAATTTATTGAGAAATAGAATAGTAACACCAAAAAATACGAGATAAATTGAAATCTGAATGATATATAAAAAAACAACATTTCCAGGTGTAATATCTCTTTTTATAAACTCGTATAAGATAAATAAATTAAAGACTATCAAAACCCATGTTGAGAAACTTTTTATTGAACTGAAAAAATATTCAAAAGAAGAAATAAACAAACTTTTCAAAGAAGGCATTTTTCCGCTCATTTTGTTTTTATCTCCAAGGTAAACAATTTTAACCTAGTATAAAAAACTTTCTCTGTATTTTAACTCAAAATAATATTTACACTTTATCTAATTTTCCTTCAACTTCTATAGGGGTTCCCATCCTATCTTCAAACTTCTTTATCCTTTCATTAATAACCTCATCTGCTGAATGAGATTTTCGTTTTTGCTTTGCTTTCCACATGATAAAAGCCACTGCAAGCAATATCACGAGCAAAAGAATCAGGCCAATTGCAAAAGTATAGTTTGTCTTTTTTTTATCATTGCATTCACCTTTACAGCAGGGGCCTTCCATACTAGGAGTTAGTTCTCCATCACATTCTTGGTCTTCTCTACAGACCTTACCTCCACTATCATAACAATTTATACTAGTTGTGACTCCTGGAACACTTATATTTATCTCCTCTACTTTCTCTATTATCTTAAAATCAACTGGTATTGTAAAGTTTTTGTAATCTGTATGTATGATTATCTCTCCTGATAGTTTTTCTTTTTCTTTTGATGAAACTGGAATAGTCACATTAATGTATTCAATTTCTCCTGGATTTAGAGAATCTATTGTTTTTGGAGAAATTATAGCACCAATATTATTTGAAAAAGATATATTTGTTAGATTTTTTGTGCCTGAATTATCAATAACAATCTTAAATGAATAATCTTTTCCAGTGATAATTGATCCAGATAGTTCATAAGGATCAAAATTCAGATTTATTATTTCATCAAGAGGATTGTCAGTCTTTATTACAAATATAGGAATATTATAATTATTTATCTTGAGATTATTCAGGCCTGGTTTTGATCTTTTTATAGAAAAAGATACTGAATCTTCACTTTCTTCTATTAATGTAAGATTTTTTGTTTCACCTGTACCTTCAAACTGCATAATTATTAGTTGATTTCCATATATTGATTTTAATTTCAAAGAAAAATCCTTAGTTGTATAAACCAAACCGGGATTTATTGATAATGCAGATACATTTGATCTTGTAATTGTAAAATTCTTGATAATTGTAGTTCTCCTCAATTCTCCTGACTCAATATATTCTCCACCAATTATCCTTAAGGTAAAATTACCTTCCCTATTAGGAAGCATTGCATAATAATAGTATTTATTCTGGTATTTTGCAAGATTAGCTATAACTGGTTCTGGATGGACTTTTTCACCTTCATATATCTGGATATTATCTAATCTAAGATAAATAAAAGTGCCAGTGATTTCAGATTGCAATGTCTCTCGGGGAATGTAATTATCCTTTGATAGCTTGACTTCTATTGCTAATATGTTTGGGAGCACTAAAAACAATATCAATAATATTGATATATTCTCTTTTTTCATGATTAAAAAAGAGGGTGGAGATTAATAAATGTTTAGTTACTTTGTTAGAATTATCAGCTCGATTAGTTATGTTATAAAGGTTGGCCAAACTCATCCCTGATAATATCAAAAAAACAATGGGCCACCCACACCTAAAGGTTTTTTGCCACAGCTAAAAAATCGCCTGCTGGCAAGTGTGGTTTGATTGGCCCTTGTTTTTAGGATGCAAGAAAAAACTTTTATGGTTTTTTCTGCACAGAAAATTCATCTGAAAGAATTTTCTTGTGCTCGAGAATTGAAAACTGTAACATTTGCTACGACCACATGATAAATTATGAGGTTTTCAATTCTCGACATAAACAATATAATCCTAATAAATATTACTGAAATCCATTATAAAAAACTATTTACTCATATCTCTTAGTTTTTTCATAGTTTCTTCGAAATCACGATCTTTGGATGATTTTCCCATCATTGGCCTTGGAGAAGCTCCTCTAACTGGATACATACGTTGAGTAGTTGGTCTCTGAGACATAGGTGGTACAGGCCTATATGGGGGTGGAGAAATCGGTCTTCCTGAATATGGAGGAGACTTATTGGACTTGAAACCAGACTTCATCCTAAATAACCATATCTTCAATTGATTCCTGAATATTATTGCAAGAATTACAAGCATTATCAATATTATAAGTAATATTATCAATAGCCAATTCGTAGGAGATTTTTCAAGATCCTTACAACATACTTCTCCGAACTCACAATACTTAGAATATTCGTCTTTTAATTCCTGGTCTTTTGTACAAGAGGTTGCACATGAGCCTCCTGCAGTGTCTTCACATTCATTAGTTGTAACAATGTCTTGGCAAGCTCCATTCATACAGCATTTTTCTCCTGCTGCTAAAATTTCAGTTCCCGTACATTCTTGATTGTCTCCACAAATAAGCCCTCCTTTATCTGAACAATTCTGTTCAGCAGGATGATTCCTGCAACAGACATCTCCCATATTAAAGCAATTGAAATTGTCTAATTTATCTATTTCTCCACATTCTAAAGAAGCTATACAATAATAATTATTCTGTTCGCATGTATCTCTATCAGAAGTTCCAGATATCCCTGATGATGCAGGACTTCTTGGCCAGCCTGAATACAGCAATAATGCTGTTATATATACATCATTCCAGCATCCATCATCTCCTCTTAAACTAGGAGTTAAGAAATATTTTTTAGAATTATCTGCTGCTTCTATATTCTCTCCTTGCAAAGACATCAAAGCAATTGAACTATCATAATATTTCCTTCCAGACACATCCCAATATTTCCCTTCTCTTTGAAGGCTGGCTAGGTCAGTCAAATAATCATCAGCATTAGTGAGCATATGCAAGAAAGCTACAGGAAGGTATTTTTTATTTACAGAATCTTCTGACATTGAAGTAAGATAAGGTATATATGAGGAGATATCCTCTCCTGCTTCTGCTATTGCAAGAGCTGCCCATAGACTTCCTTCATAATCACAAGTTGATCCTGTTGAGAAACAATAGGACAATACTACTTCTGTTGTAGAATCTCCTCCAGAAGCTCTATGGCTTGCACTAGATACATATATCACTCCTCCTCCACCAGGCCTTTGATACAATAAAGTTGTTATGAATTCCTTATCACAGGTCACTGTATAATTTTTTTCAGGATCTGTTATCTCGTACCAATAGTTATTATAAGATTTCCTTAATCCACTAGGATCACTGCCACTCAATTTCTTGTTCTCATTCACTGTTATTGATCTTCCATTTATATCGCAATTAGTGATATTTTCTGAATCAATCTCCAAATACCAGGTAAGGCCTGTCTTTGTAATCCTTTTTTCAATAAGCCATTTTAAAGAATCTTCACTCTTATCGTCTATCTTTAGAAAAGCTAATGTTGCAATTGCTGTGGATTTTATATCACAACTAGCTCCTTCTTTATCTCCCCAACAATTATTGTCCTTCTTATTTTTCAATGCTGTCTTGCAATCACCTTGAAATTTTGAATCATGGGCTATAGCTAAAAGACTAAAAGATAGTTGTTCTGTATTTTTACTATCAGCACAATTAGAACCTAATTTATCCTTAAGGCATGTATAAGATTTTTCAATTTCTTTGTCTTCTGCTGCAAAAACCAAGCTAGACAATAAAAAAATTCCTAATAATATTATAAATAACACTACTCTTTTTTCTTTCATAAAAAATCAAGGGAGAATAGGTATTTAAATTTTAGTATGATATGAATAAGCTTAGTATTCTAAAATAAAAAAAATTATAATAAATTTTTTGGAACATTAAAAATCCATAAAAGATTTTGAAGTATTTACTATCTCTGTGCCAAAAGCACAGAGTATTTTTCGCAAATTTTTTCGCTTCGCGACCGGCAATTTCAGTCTCCAAGAAAAACTTTCAGAAGTTTTTCTGGGCCATTCAAAATCTGAAGATTTTGAAGGTTTCAAATCTGCCGAGGCAGAGCCCCGGGGTATTAAACCCAGATTTGAAA
>JAUYDD010000125.1 GCA_030704765.1 Nanobdellota archaeon
GAAAAATCGCCTACTCCATCCTGAAGGATGGAGTTTGATCGGCGATTTTTCTGATTCGGAAATTTTTAGGATGCTCGGAAATTGAATGCAAGTAAACTACCTCATCTTAAAAGATGAGGTTTTCAATTTCCGACATAACAATTATCGAGAATTAATTTGTTGTTTAATCTCTTTATTGCTCTCCTAAGATTCTTTGCCTATGTAGTTCAATATTTCTTAATCTTCCTTCATCAATATTAATTTGAGAGATTCTGTATATTAAGCTTATAAATCTTTCAACAGAAATAGGAACAGGAACTCTTCTTAGTCCTTGATTAAATGATGCTCTTAATTGTTCTAAATATTCTCTAGCACCTGGAATTGCATTATAGTTTATTTCTCCATCTATATTAGGATACCATTTCATTGCTCTATCAAAATATCCTACAAATCTATTTTCATCTAATTCATAACCATGTTTTGAAAGTTCTAATGCATGAAATAAACTTAATTCTTGATCTGCAAAAAAAGCAGAATGTCTATCCATTAATCGAGCATGTTCTCTTCCTTTATCTCTATCAACCACAGTTGAAGTATGATCAACTCTCGATATCCCTACTTGATTATTAGTAACATGGCAAATAACATAATTTTGATTTTGAAAAGAATCAGTAGTAGGAGCAAGTCTATTTTCAGCCATTGCTAAAGTCAAAAATCCATGCCAAGAAGTTAAATCAGACAAAAAATTTCCAAATTTTGTTTTAATGTCTTCTAATTCATCAGGAGTTGCAAATTTCAAATGTAAAAATGCAAACCTATAAAATTCTGCGAACCTTAAATCACTTTCAAGGCTCGGAAGACTAAAAACTAAAGTTGAACATGGTTGTCCATGAAATTGAATATTAGGATAAGTAATTGAAGCTTCGAATTTATATGGTCTTAAAAATCCTCTTTGTTCAAAAGCAGAACCTATAGCTTCACTTGCATACTTTTCTCTGTTTACAGAATCTTGTGTAAAAAATGAAAATAGCTTTCCTTGATATTCTGGAAGCAAATAAACACCTCCTGAATTTAATGCACTTGTATTAAATTCCAAAGTCTTAACACGATCAGCAACTTGTCTTATATCACTAATTTGATTTTTTTTAGATTCACCAACCTGGATTGTAATAGAGCCGTCTATATCATTTCCTTTAAATCTATAATATTTTTTTCCACAAAATAATAATATTCCCCTACCTCCTGAATTTAATGCATGACTTCCAGATCTTACAGGGCCTCGCCTACCAAAAATTGGCAATTGTTGCTTTATTTCTTCTGGAATATCCCCTTCTACTTGAACTTCTAGATTAGGATAATGTTTACTTGTTGCAAGAGGGATTTTAACTCTAAACTGTTTTAAAAAATCTAAATAACTAAATTGTTTCATGAAAAAACTCTTATATCAAACTTTAAAATCTTTTCTATTCAAACTCTCAACCTTCCTTCTTGCCAATCCCTGATAATTAGTTGTGATGCTCTTATCTCATCTAATTCCCCGCCTTTTATTAAAAAATTCTTTTTTTGTGCAACTTGCCTTAATATTTCATAGCTATTGTTAGTTTCAATATCTTCAGGACTTATTGCGATATTATAATATCTTTCAAAACCTATCTTATTTTCTTTTAAAAAAAATTTTATTATAGCATTTGATACGACCTCAGGAAACTTTATTCTTTCATTATCTTTAGCTCCAATAAGCCCATATCTAATTTCATCATCAACAAATGCATCTCTTTTCAAAGGTATTACACCAGGACTATCAATGACTTTTACTTCTTCATTAATCTTTATCCAATGGATTCCATGTGTTGTTCCTGCTTTTTTACTCACTTTCACTTTTTTCTTATGTGCTAAGCCATTTATTATTGAAGATTTTCCAACATTAGGATAACCTAAGACTCCTACAACAATATCAGCTTTCGCTTCTCTATGCCTAATCTTAGGGTCTCCTTTTTTTATTATAGTTTCTTCTCTTTTTCCATATTTCCTGAACACTCTCTCAATCTTTGACAATAATATCTTATAAGAGCTTTTGTTCTTGTTTGAGACAAATATTATCTCTTTTTTATCGCCAAGTTCTCTTATTTGTTTTTCTAATCGCTCTTTACCCACAAGATCGCTTTTATTTAGGACATAAATTACTGGCCTGTCTATTTCTTCTATTAGTCTTTCAACTTCTTCGTTTCTTGAAAGTTCAACAAGCCTTGCATCAAGTATTTCTAAAACTAAATCTGATTCTGTTATTATTCTTTTAATCAAATCCCAATAAGGTTCGTGATTAGTGTCTTTTGAAAAGATGGTTCTTGGCTTCATATCTATATGAGTATATTCTTGCTTAAAAACCTTTTTTAAATGTTTGAGTAAAGCAAATTAAACATCAAACCATAATCTGCAGTACTTATGAATTTGCTTGATTTACAACATAAATCTAATAATAATTGGTTGGAACTAATCAATTTAGCAAACTTGTAGAAATTATTCAATGTTTTTATATATATAGATTAATCTTTCTATACCAACTCCAAAACCAATAAATTTTTGATTTATAACTTTTTTATTTACAAATTTATCCTCATCTTTAATGAATTTCTTCTTATTAAAATTTTTACCTAAATTACCCCCCACCGCTAGTTCAATAATCTCCCTCTTACTAACAAAGTAAATTTCAAATTTTTTTGTTTCATTATGCAGATTATTTAATTCATCATAAAAAGATTCTTCTATTGGATAATCTGTAACAATAAGCCAATATTTATTATGCTTGTTTAATTTTTCTTTTTTGAAATCTCTATATTTGATGTATTCTAAAGGTAATATAGAGAGCTTTGGAAGATTTAATTCTTCTTCTATATTTTCTAAAATTTTAACAAAGAAAGAAATCATCTGTTCTCTATCTTTTTCCTTTAAATAAATATCAACAACTGTAAATTCTTTTTTGTGAATGCTAGTTAATTTTTTCTCGTTTCTAAATAAACTATCAATCCAAAAAAACTTATCATAAACTTCTCCAACAGCCCATATTTCTGGCTCTGGATTATATCTTAAAAATAATTTGTCTTCAATTTTGAAAGTTTCAGTGCTTTCTATTTTATAGTTAGTGGTTAAATACAAATGGTGCTCAAAGAAACCTTCCTTAAGAAGTATTCTCCTTAGGGAATTGATATATTTACTTAATTCAAGAAGAGATATTTCATTAATATTTTTCATAAATTGATTAAGAATCTTTCATTTAAATATCTTAGCACTTCTCTCGCTTTACTTATGCTCTGCTCGAATTAATAATACTCAATCGGCTCCTCCTGCTCATCGATTTCGCTAATTTTATTGTTAACAATAATCATTAATTATAGATATCATTAAATATAAGCAAATGTTAAGTTAGAAACTTGACACTTTACGAACATTTATAAACCGCTGTTTCAATAACCTATGATACAAATAAATAATAAAAATTATTAAATAAATGTTTTAAGAAGAAGCAAGACTTTTTCTTTATTATTGCAAAAAAATTACTTTTTTGCTATTATTTAGTAAGTTTACTTAATAGAGACAAACATGGAAAATTTTAGAAATCTCGGTATATGCGAGCAAATGCTGAAAGTAATAGAAGATGAAAAATTCATAGAACCTAGTGAAATACAAGTAAAAGCTATTCCTATTGTTCTTTCTGGAAAAGATATAATAGCAGGAGCTCAGACAGGTTCAGGCAAGACCTTGGCATTTGGTTCATCAATAATTCAGAATTCAAAAAAAGATTATGGATTGCAATCATTAGTATTGACTCCAACAAGAGAATTAGCTGTACAAATAGTGAAAGAATTGAGAAAATTTGGAAAAAATACAAGTCTTAAAATAATACCAGTATATGGGGGAGTATCCTTTAATGAACAAGTAGAAAAATTAGAAAGTGCTGAAGTTGTTGTAGGAACTCCTGGAAGGATACTAGACCATATTTCAAAGAGGACTATAGACTTGCATTTAGTTAAAATACTCGTATTAGATGAAGCTGATAGGATGCTTGACATGGGTTTTAAAGAAGATGTAGATAAAATTATTGATTCTTGCCCGAAAAAAAGACAGACCTTGCTTTTTTCAGCAACAATCACTCCTGATATAGCTATTATAGCAAAAAGGCATTTGAATAATCCAATAGAAGTTTCAGCAGAACAATATGTAGATTCTGAAAAATTAAACCAAGTCTACTATGATATTGATGATGATATGAAATACTCTTTATTAGTGCATCTTTTAAAAAATGAAAAATCAGGGCTTGTGATGGTCTTTTGCAATACAAGAAACAATGTTGATTTTGTAGCAAATAATCTGATATCTATTGGAATTGACGCTGTTCCAATTCACGGAGGTTTTTCTCAAGATAAAAGATTAAGAGTATTAGAAAATTTTCATACAAAAAAATCTAAAATATTAGTATGCACTGATATAGCAGCAAGAGGCCTTGATATCAAAGGAGTCTCCCATATATACAATTATGATTTACCAAAAGAAAGCAAAGAATATATCCACAGGATAGGAAGGACAGCAAGAGCAGGTGAAGAAGGAAAAGTCATAAATCTTGTTGCAAGCAGGGATTATCAGAATTTCCAGAATGTCTTAACAGATGATTTTATAAAAATATCATTAGAAAAGACTCCATCTATAAATCATATATCTTTTAAGTGGATGCAAAAAAGAAGGTTTGGCAGAAGAAACAATAATATGGGAAAAATAGGGAATAGAAGAAGCTTTGATAATAGACCTAGAGATTATGAAAATAAAAATGATAATCAGGATAGAATAGGTTCTAGAAGAAACTTTGATAATAGGCCAAGATCTCATGATAATAGGAACAATCCTTATAATAGAAATATGGAAAACAGAAACTCTAGTCCAAGAAAGAGCCCTAGAAATGACAGATTCTTAAGAAATAGAAGAAAAGTAAGGGGATTTTGAAGATTTTATCAATTTTACCTTGGATATTATTCTTGTAATTCTTTTTTTAATTATCCATTTTAACTACACTTAATAATTGATAATGGCATTGTTATTTACATATAATTTAGGCACACAATAATCAGGAGTTTTATAACTATTGCTTCTCTTCGAAGCTTAATAACTCTTAAAAATGCGAATAATGAGCATTTAAAATAAATCTTAAATCAAAAAAACAATGGGCCACCACACCCTAAAGGTTTTTTGCCACAGCTAAAAAATCGCCTGCTGGCGAGTGTGGTTTGATTGGCCCTTGTTTTTAGGATGCGCACGAAAACTCTCAGAAGTTTTCGGCGCCACAAAATTTTCTGAAAAATTTTGATGGCATAAAAATTCTTTCAGAAGAATTTTCTGCACAGAAAATTGCATAAAACAATTTTCTTGTGCTCAGAAATTAAAACAAACTGACATCCACATGTCAAGAACCATGGAATAAATTCCATGGTGTGTTTGGTTCTTGAGCACCCCCAAAATTATTTTTGCTTTCTACATATTAAAATAAGTAAGGTACGCAAAAAATAATTTTGCTGGTCTTAAAAGATGTGGTTTAATTTCTGACCTAATAAAAGGCAATCAATCATCATCACAGTCTTCAAATTTGACTGAATAAAGATTCTCATAGTCTTTTTTACGTTTTTTAGAACATTCATCACAATATTTTCTAGAATATCTGCTTGTTATTTTTGCTGTGAACTCTTTTTTGCAATCCCTGCAGATTATTTTTTTTGTTTGCATGCCAATATAACATAATCCAAGGATATAAAGCTTATTATTGGGTTTTTATATTAGTTTTTAAAAGCTTTTTAATTACTATATAATTAATCTATATAATTTATAAATTAATTATGCTGATTTTTTATAAAACCTTAAAATTGATGTTTTTAAGATTTAATACCATAAAATTCAATTTTTTATATCAAAAAAACAATGGGCCACCACACCCTAAAGGTTTTTTGCCACAGCTAAAAAATCGCCTGCTGGCGAGTGTGGTTTGATTGGCCCTTGTTTTTAGGATGCTCAGAAATTAAAACAAACTGACATCCACATCTTAAAA
>JAUYDD010000126.1 GCA_030704765.1 Nanobdellota archaeon
CTCATGATTCATCATGTGGTCGTAGCTAATGTTACAGTTTTCAATTCTCGAGCATCCTAAAAATTTCCGAATCAGAAAAATCGCCGATCAAACTCCATCCTTCAGGATGGAGTAGGCGATTTTTCAGGAAATTTTTTTGATGTTAAACCGGAGGATTATTCTTGTTAAGTGAATAATTATGAAGTTTATTTTCCAGAAATTCTATATCTTTATCATCATCTCCAAAGTCCAGGTTATCTAGGGGATTTTTTATATCTTTTAATGTTTTTGTTGAAATATGAGTGTAAATCTGTGTTGTTTCTAGTTTTTTATGGCCGAGAAGTTTTTGTATTATTCTTATATCTGTACCTTGCTCTAATAAATGAGTTGCAAAACTATGGCGCAGTGTGTGCGGGTGGATTCTTTTTGTTATACCTGCTTTTCTTGCTGCTTTTTTAATTATTAATTGAACTGTTCTTTTTGATAACTTACTATTTTGACTATCAAAAACATAAATAGAATCATTATTCCTTAATAAAAGATAATAATGCAGTTTTGCTAAAAGCTTTTCTGATATTATAAAATTCCTGTCTTTTCTTCCTTTTCCTTGCTTAACAATACCTATTCTATTATTAAAATCAATATCATGTTTTTTCAGGTTAATTACTTCAGAAAGCCTTAAACCAGAGGAATAAAGAAGCTCTACTAAAAGACGATGCTTTATATTAGGGATGCTATTTATCAAGAAAACTAATTCTTCTTTAGTTATGATTGAGGGTATTGAAAAAGATTTTTTAGGTGATCTAATCTCTATCTTTTTTCCAAAACCTGCAAACAAAAATTTGCATGCTGCAAGAGCTGCATTAATATAACCCGGACTTTTGCCTCTCTTATATAAATAAGACATATAATTTTTTACATCAAGTTCAGTCAATTCTTCAATAGGATAATTTGAGAAATCCAAAAAAGACTCTATATGAAATAAATAAGAAGTTATGGTCGCTCTTGTAAAGTTCTTTATGTCCATTTCTCTTGCAATATAAGTTATTGTCTCTTGATTTTCCATTTTTATTATTTTTTATTTTTGATTAGGAAAACCTGCCATATAGGCAGGATCCATATGAAAAAAGAGGTGCTTCTGTGTGTAGCAGAATATGAAAGTGACATATTATCTTATCTCTTTTTTATTTATATAATATCTAGAAAAGCTCTTTATAAAGCATTTCCCCTAATATCTGAAAAGTGCGAAAAGTGCGATGTGAATATTTTTATATCATTAATCATATCTCTTTTAATGAAAAAAGATATATTATTCCACGATGAGAGTGTATTTTCAAATCCAGAGGTCTTTGATTTTGATTTTGTTCCTGAGGAATTCTTGTTTAGGGATAGTGAGATAAAGGAATTAGCGAACTGCATCAATCCTGCTGTGAACAAGAAAAGGCCTGTAAATTGCATGCTTTCAGGGCCTCCTGCAACTGGAAAAACCACTTCTATAAAAAAAATATTTGAAGAAATAAATGGCTATTCCCATATCATTAAAGTATATATCAATGGCAGGGTCCATAATACAAATTTCAGGGTTTTTTCAGAGATCCATAGATCTATTTTTAAATACACTCCTCCTGAATCAGGGGTTGCTGTAACAACTTTATATCAAAAGATATGCGAAGGATTAAAGTCTGAGAACAAGATACTCCTTATTGCTATTGATGATTGTATTTTTTTAGAAGAAGCTGATGAAATCATATATGAACTTTCAAGAGCAAATGAAATTTATCCGGGTATTAAAATAGGGATAATAGCTGTATTAAATGAAAAAGAAAAATATATAATTGAAGAAAAGTCTAGCTCTGTTTTTTGCCCATGTGTCATTGAATATTTTCCATACACAGAAGATGAAATATTTGAAATACTTAAATTAAGAGCTAAATTTGGATTTTATCCAGGTGTGATAAGTGAAGAACTATTAAAAATCATTGCTGAACATTCAATTGATTATGACCTTAGGTTTGGAATTGAACTTCTAAGGCAAAGTGCTATTGAATGCGAGAACAAATCCATGAAAACTATAACGAAAGAACATATTGAAAAAGCTTATTCAAGAATATTGAAATCAGATAAACCTGGAAAAGTTATTGATGAAAAAGAAAAAATAATACTAGGCATACTGAATGTCAAAAAATATGAATCTGGAGAACTTTATTTACTTGTTAAGAAGAAACTGGATGTAAGTTATTCTAGTTTCTATAGGATATTAGATAAATTAGAAAAGAAAAAGCTCATAACAGTAATAGAAAAAGCGACAAACAAAGGCAGGACAAGAGTCATTTCTAAAAACTAGGGAGAGATATTTATTATGGCTCTTCTCCAAATTTCTTTCTTATTATTATCCCAATAAAATCAGCTAGAGTAAATGAGTGTTTAGAATAGTTGTGGATGCAAGAACTTTCATAAATTTTTATGAAAAACAAATCTTCAAAATTTTAATAAGTCCTTATCTTACTGATAATTCTAAATAAATCAGGAGAAGAAGCATTATTATTAACACTACATAAGAGTATTTATCTTGTTTAGATTTTAGTCATAGGAAAAGAAATAAATTTTCGGATAAATTTGTTCCTTTACTATCTAAGAACTAAAACTAATTTTAGGTTGTATATTTAAAAAATTTTATCGTAATTATCAAGAAACATAATTTAAAAACCTTGTTTCTCTCTTGATATAATGTTATACTTGATTGGACTCGGATTAACAGAGAAATCTATTACAAAAGAAGCACTTGAAATAATAAAAAAATGCAAGAAGATATATTTAGAATCCTATACAGTTGAATTTCCATATAAAATTGAAGAACTTGAAAAAAATATAGGAAAAAAAGTTGAAAAGCTCCTGAGAGGAGATGTAGAAAGCCTGAAGCTTGTGAATGAAGCAAAAAAAGAGAATATCTGCCTTTTAATATACGGAAGCCCATTGTTTGCAACAACACATCAGACTTTAATAAATGACACTCTTAATAATGGTATAAAAGTCAAAACAATCTATAATGCTAGTGTATTTGATGTAATAGGAGAGACAGGACTTCAATTATATAAATTCGGTAAAATATCTTCTATGCCTAGATGGCAACAAAACTACAGGCCTGATTCATTTTTAGATTTTGTTGTGCAAAATATCTCTATTTCAGCCCATTCTATAATCCTTGTTGATATTGGCCTTAAGTTTGAAGATGCTTTGTTGCAATTAGATGAAGCATGCAAGAAAAGAAATGTAAAACTAGACAAGATTGTGATTGTTTCTTGCCTTGGAACTGAAAAATCTTCTATATATTATGGAATACTGGATAAGCTTAAGGATAAAAAAATCCTTGTTCCATATTGTTTTATTATTCCAAGTTATATGCATTTTGTAGAAGAAGAATGCTTGAAAAGATTCCTTGTCTTGTAAATCCTGTATATTTAGCCATATATCAAAAAAATCTTTCATAAGATTTTTTGGAACATTCAAAATCTATAGAAGATTTTGAAGTAATCGCCTACTCCATCCTGAAGGATGGAGATTGATCGGCGATTTTTCTGATTCGGAAATTTTTAGGATGCAAGAAAATCT
>JAUYDD010000180.1 GCA_030704765.1 Nanobdellota archaeon
AAAGCAAGAATAAATATAATAGAACAAAGAAGAAGATACAAAGCAAAAGTTGAAAGAAATGAAAGGCAAATGGCAGAGAAAAAAGAGTCTTGGGAAAAAAGTCTTAATCCAAGTGCTTTTTCTTTAATGTCAAAATCTAGAAATAGATTAAGAGTCACACATTCAACCATGCCTCTAAGGCCTATGTATTCAAAAGTAAAACCAAAAGAAAGGATTTATGGTAATAAATGGAAAAAACTGGAGGAAAAATGCTAGTCAAAGCAAAAGCCAAGTTTGAAAAAGGTAAACTTAAGGCGAAAGTAAAATATCCTCTGGTTGGAGGAGCTGAACTTGAGATTGGACCAACAAGCAAGATTAAAGCAGTTATTAAATTACCTTTTATAGCTTCGGCAAAATTCTTGGGTTTTTTTAAAACAAAAAAGGAGAAAAATGGTAAAGAAGAAAAATAAAGAAGAAAAATCAGAGAGGGGGGAAAAAGCAGAAGAAGTTGAAGAAAACATAGATGAAACTAAAGAAGATGAAGAAGAACCAAAAATAGTAGAAAGTTTTTTAAAAAGCGTACCTTTTTTTGGTGGTTTTTTTAAAGAATTAGGCAAAACTGATGTTTTTAAAAAAAGATTTGAAGAAGCCAATAATCAAATACAAGAAAATTTGCGAAAAGGCGACAAAAGGAGATGGGGTTTTCAAGCACATATATCAACAAGACCAATAATTAAAGGGGAAGTCAAAAAATTAAAAGAAGATGGGTCAGAAGTTTTTTATGGTAAAGATTATTGGTATATGAAAAAAGGGAATATGTTAGCTTTGGCAGTAAAAGTGCCAGGAAAAAATGTTCAGATTAAGTTAGAAGATAAAAAGTTAATACTGAAAAATAAAGATTGGGAGAAAATAATTAATTTGCCAGATAAGTATCGAATTATTAGAGAAAAACAATACAAAAAAAATAATCTTGGACTGAAATTAACAAAATGAGCATAAAAATCGATAGTGACAATTTAAAAGAAGGTTTATTGGGTTTAGTAATGGCTTTAGTAGAGATACTTAAAGAGGTTTTACAAAAACAAGCAGTATATAGATTAGAGTCTGGAAATTTAGGAAATCAAGAAGCAGAAAAATTAGGTCAAGCCTTCATAATTTTAGATGAGGCTATTGAAAAAATAAAGAAAGAAAATGGTTTAGAAAAAACAACTAATAAAATTAGAAATGAATTAGATTCAATAGTTGATGATACTATAACTAAATTGATAAATCCAATCACACTAGAAAATGTCAAATAATGCATTGTATATTTATGGTATAATAAGAACCAATAAAAATTGGAAAGAGCGTGGTATCAAAGAAAATAATGTCTTTTTAATAAATGAAGGAAATTTTAGTGCTATAGCCCACATCTGTGAGGAAAAACCTTACAATTCAGCTAATCCTGCTGAGATTAAAGATTTAATTTTAGCGCATAATAGGATTTTAGACAAAGCTATGGAAAATTTTGATGCTGTAATACCTCTAAGTTTTAATACCATCATCAAAACTTCAGAAGAAAAAACTGCTGAAGAGAATTTAAGAATCTGGTTAAAAGATAACGAAGAAAATTTATTAGAAATCTGGGATAAAATTCTTGGAAAAAAGGAATATGGGATAAGAATTTATTATGAAAAAGAAAAACTATTAAAAAAAATTAAAGAGCTTTATGAAATAAAACAACTTCAACAAAAAAGCCAAATAGAAAGTGCAGGCATAGCTTACTTATTAAAGGGAAAAATCAAAGACGAAATTGATAAAATAGCACAAGAACAAATTTTTGAATATAAGCAGAATTTTTATAATAATATTAAAGCATTAGTATCTGATATAACAATAAATCAATCAAAAATACTTCTCGATGAAGAAAAAGACTTATTAGTCAGTATTTCTATATTGGTAAATAAAGAACAAATTCAAAAAGTTAATAGCTATTTATTAGACGGCAATTTTTATGTCAGAAAAATAAACTGTACTCTTCAGGGTGCAGACAGTTGTGAACAACTGTCAGATTTTTCTGAGCATCCTAAAAACCTAACGAACAAACAAGAGGGTTTTTTTGATTTTAATATAGCTGGGTCTTTTGCACCTTATTCTTTTGTTACTCCTCAGGAATCAAATTTTCGAGACCATCAGAAATCTATAATTTCTGAGGTTTCTGAGACCTCAAAAACTGGAGGTTTTTGTAGAAATGGATAATATTAATAAAATTGGGATAGTCGAACTTATTGATAGAATTTTAGAAAAAGGTGCAATCTTAAATGCAGACCTGATAGTTACTGTAGCAGAGGTGCCTTTATT
>JAUYDD010000240.1 GCA_030704765.1 Nanobdellota archaeon
ACTATCTCAAAGTTTATAATGTTTTCCTTTGTTACAGTATCTCCGAAACAGCAAACAAAATAAGATAGGTTAACCTATCTTATTATCCCAGACTTGAATAATGCATGCCCTCCCTACAGAACCCAATATCTCTGTAAAGAGATTATTCTTTATCTCGGACTTTCACCCACTTCTTAGCCGTGTTCGATAATTCGATTAGAAATCTCTTAAATGGAACTTCTTCCTTGTAAAAACAAACCCAAATTGTTTGAAGCATTTGCTCAAACATAAATAAAAAATATCTTATTTTCATATCTGTAGATTTGCACTTTATTCTTGCTTCATCTTGAACTCTAAATTGAGTTTCAATTCTCCATCTTTTTTTATAATTGCCTATCAAATTACTTAAAGCAATTTTCTCGACGTTAGTTGCAAAAATCCAATCATAATTTTTATCACTTCTTTTATCATAAATTTGTTTCAAAAAAGTAAGATATGTCTCGCCTTCCCAAGTAGACATGTCTTTCTTGAAGGTATAATCATGAATGAAAATTGTTTTTTTCTCTTCTAACTCTTCAAATAATTGTTTGTATTCTTTTCTTTTTGGAACAAAAATCAAGTAGGGATATTTTAATTTTGTTAATTCAAACATCAAATCATTATCATAAAATCCTCTATCAAATAATATTAATTTTATTTCTCCGATGTAATCTTTTATCAAAGATAGGCAATAAATTATTGTTTGACTTTTATAATGGCCTATCTTTATTGGAACAGAAATCAAAGGTATTTTTTCTGGAATATCGTCGGAAACTATACTGCAAGTTAAAAATTTGAAATGTCCTGTTACTGCGTCCTTTCCAGTCCATCCATGAATATCAAATCCCTGCACTTCTCCATAAAAATCTTCATCTGTATAATCAAACGCAAGAATAACTGATTTTTTGTTTAGTTCAAGTTTATTTGAAATCCCTTTGATATAGTTTAGATAAGCATGTTCCATCATGCTTATCAAAGATTCCTTGCATCTCAAATAAAGAGTGTCTGATTTGTTGCTTATGGTTTCAATATAAGTGTTGCATGAAGCTGACTCAAGCAACATTGGGAGCAACTCATATCCTGTAACTTTATGTTTATCGTCGGATAAATCTAGAGCATAATTAATATGCTTTTTAATCATCTTCAAACTAAAACAAAGTTTATCTTCATTCATCTGTTATCACCAAATAAACCGTTTTGTCCAAATATTCTTTTGGGCAATCAACTTTGGCGCTTGTCCCGAATTTAGTTACTTTTCTTTTAAGAAATCCTTTAATGTTTTTTATTTTTAGCTCTGTTTTAGGGATTAGCTGGATAATCTTCATATATCTAATAGATATCTTAAGTATTTAAGCTTTATGGAGTAACTCTCAAATACTAAATCTCATTCGGAGATACTATATATTCTGCTGCTGGTCTTTGCAGGAGGAGATAGTCAGTTAATTCTGGATAATCTTTAAATACTCCATCTTCTTGAGAGGCTTATGCAAAAGAGAGGGGTTTCAGGAGTGATTGTATTTGTTTTGCTTG
>JAUYDD010000036.1 GCA_030704765.1 Nanobdellota archaeon
AGTGTGGTTTGATTGGCCCTTGTTTTTAGGATGCTCAGAAATTAAAACAAACTGACATCCACATCTTAAAAGATGTGGTTTAATTTCTGACATTAAAAAAACACAAAGCCTTAAAAATCACGCCCAAAAATCTTTCGCAAACTTTATATATCTATGTTGGTTAAAAAAAGATACAAAAAGATATTTAAATCAAAATATCTGTATTAATACTATGTTTAATAGAAAATGTTCTAGATGCAATAATAAAGTCAATAAAGAATTTGACTATTGCCCCTTTTGCGGTAATAATCTTATATCTGAATCTGATAAAACAGATTACGGTTTTATTGGAAAAAATGATTTTATTGATGATAATTCCATTCCTATTAATAATTCTCCGATGGACAAGATATTAGAAAATGCCTTCAAGATGGCTGAAAAAATGCTAGATAAGCATATGAAAGCCTTATCAGAAGAGATGGTTGAGACTAGACAAAAAAATTTTGAGAGAAATGAAATCCCAAATAGGCCATCAAGGATAAATATCCAGTGCTTAATAAATGGTGAAAATGCTTTTCCTAATACTCAAGAAAAAAGAGTAATAAAACCAGTAGCAATATCTAAAGAAAAGATTGATAAGATTGCAAAACTTCCAAAAAAAGAACCTAATTCAAAAGTTAGGAGATTTTCAGGAAAAGTTGTATATGAGTTAGAGGTTCCAGGTGTAAATAGTATTAATGATGTTCTAATAAACCAATTAGAAAATTCTATAGAAATAAAAGCCTTGACAAAAGACAAGGTTTATTCAAAAACTTTGAACATAAATCTTCCTATTTTAGGATATAAATTAAAAGAAGGTAATTTAGTTTTAGAGTTGCTTGGAAAGTAAATTATTTTCTAGAAATCTTCCATAAAAAATCAAAATATTGCTTAAAACTTTCTGAAATTCTTTTGTTTTTAATCATAAAAACATAAGGCTTTTCTTCCCATAAAAAGATATATACATAATCTTCTGTAATGTCTACTGCTGTTGGATTAATATATCCTTTTGGCATATATCTTACTTCTGTGAATCTTTCTTTTTCCCTGTCTTTTCCAAGAGTCTCTTTAACAGAAGAATCTAAAATTATTTTTAATTTTTGCTTTTTTTCAGCTGACTTAAGATTCATATTGGAAATAAATATTCTTAATGACTCAGATTTAAACTGCTGTTCTGAAAATCCAATTATATAAATAATTCCTTTATTCGGGCAATCATTTATAATTTTTCTAAATGCAGACTTAAAACCTTCAAATCCTTCATAAATAGCTGTTTTTGTTTCAGGGTTTTTTATTTTTTTAATTGATTCTAATTGAGGAATAATCTCTAAAAACTTTTTTCTCTTTTCTTCTTGTTTTTCAATCAAGACATCAGGTTCAATACAAGAAAAGTGCTTTCCATTGCTTTGGACATTATAACTAACAAATCCTTTTTTTATTAAAGTATTTAATGATTCATAAACCCTTGAATTTGCTATTAAAGTTTCATCAATAATAGGCCCTGTTGTACTTTCTCCATTTTTCAATAGAAATATATAAATTTTAATTTCATTATCAGTAAGCCCTAGTTCTTTTAAGGATCCTAATTCCATATTTTTATTAACATTTCTTCTTATTTAAATTTTTCTCCTTTTAAGGAGAAATTATATTTATATACTAATAAAAGATAACTACTTTATGGTAGTTCCAAAATTAGTACAAGACTTTATTGAAAAAATAAAACAGGACGCATTAAATGGCACTTATAGCTTAGACATAAATGGAATTCAGATTGATGTTTTTCCATATATATTTCCTCCAGAAACAGATATCTCTAAAAGTTCTAGAACTATATATAATGTAATTAATAATCTATCAGGGGAAAAAGTCCTTGATATAGGTACAGGAAGTGGGATATTAGCAATAAAAGCAGCAATATCAAGAGCTAGAAGTGTAGATGCAGTAGATATACTTTCTGAAGCAGTTGAATGCGCAAGGCATAATGTAAAAATAAATAACACAAATAGAAAAATAAGAGTCTTTCAAAGTGATTTGTTTTGTTGTGTTGAAGATGAATATGATGTTATACTTGCAAATCTGCCAATATTAGATGAAGTAGAAGAAGATTTAAGATTTCATAGCCTTATTGATCCGGGATTTAGGTATCATCAAAGATTTTTTAATTGTGCAGGAGATTATCTAAATCCTGAAGGAGTCATACTCATGGCTCATGCAAATTTAGAAAAAGATGGTTTTAAAAAATTAGAAGATTTAGCAGCTTCATGCAGATTTAAGTTTCAAGTACAAAATTCAAGACATTTTAATGGTTATGAATGGAGGAATTATAAATTTACAAAATGAACCCAATAATTTTATTTTTATGGATTATAGGAATAAGTTTTTTTTCATTATTTGGATCTGTTTATGTAAAAAAATACAAAAAACCTGATGCTTTAATAGCATTATATATCTCATTTGTTTTGATAAGTAATATTATAGCATACAAAATAGTAAAATTCGATTTAGGAATAATCACAGTTTTTGCAACATCAGCATCAATAATATTTCCAGTTACATTTTTATTAACAGATATAATAAATGAAAAATTTGGGAGAAAAGAAACTCATAAAATGATTTTTATAGCATTTTTAACCCAAATTGCTGTTGCATTTTTTATATGGATAGCAATCAACTTAGAGCCTGCTCCTTTTTTTAATGATCAAGAAATATTTTCAAAGATATTGGGATTTGCGCCAAGAATAATGATTGCAAGTTGGATTGCTTTTTTAATTAGTGAAAATGCAGATGCTTATATTTTTTCTTGGTTTAAGAATCTTACAAAAGGAAAACATCTTTGGCTAAGAAATGTATTTAGTTCAATACCTGCTATGGCATTAGATACAATTATATTTGTTACTATTGCATTTTACGGAATTCAGCCATTATTGCCTCTGATTGCTGGTGTTCTAATATTAAAATGGATTGTAGGAATAATTGACATTCCTTATATGTATATTAATAGATGGATGATGGATAATTAGAATAATTTATCTAAACAGCATTACTCAATCTTACATCATAATTTGCTGACATCTTATATGCTAAAGCAAGGTGTTTCTTAAACTCTTCAAAACTTAAACCTCTATACTTTTTTTTAATTAAAGGTTTTATCTCACTATCCTGCAATACTTCATAAATTCCTTCAATTTCCCAGACATGCCAGAAATAGCACTTCTGATATTCTGGATTTGTTATTGCCTTGTATTTTCTTTCTCCTGCTTTCTTAATTGTATCAATTCCTCTTTGTTTCTCGCTCCAGTGCACTGGATGGAATTCAATTAAACTATCTCCTACTAAAAAATCAATGCTGTTTGTTTTAGAGCCATTTGTCCTTACATGCAAGTTTTCATCTTCTTTAAAATCCCTAATTAAGCCGTATTTATGCAATAATATTCCAACAATCCTCTCATGATAAGAATCAAAACTTACTTCTCCATTTCCAAAATCAAAAAAACAATGTGCCACCACACACTAAAGGTTTTTTGCCACAGCTAAAAAATCGCCTGCTGGCGAGTGTGGTTTGATTGGCCCTTGTTTTTATGATGCAAGAAAAAACTTTTATGGTTTTTTCTGCACAGAAAATTCATCTGAAAGAATTTTCTTGTGCTCGAGAATTGAAAACTGTAACATTTGCTATGACCACATGATAAATCATGAGGTTTTCAATTCTCGACATAAAAATGAGGCTGCCAAGATTTGAACTTGGGACCCCTGCCTTTCTGATATCGAAGATATCGGAAACCCCGAAATCTTGATTTCGATGTTATCAGAGCAGTGCTCTAACCGGGCTGAGCTACAGCCTCATATAAATAACTTAAAAAGAAGGCTTATTTAAAACTTTTTAATTTAGTGTATAACCCCCTGACATATGCCATGAGTCATTTCCCTTGTTAATCAATAACTATTCCAAATAACTCTTGCTATAAATAAGCACTAAAAAACACTCAGAAATTAATCTAATGATTAATTTATCGATAATATTATTAGATACCAATATTCTAAATGTATCATATGAGTATGTTACAGCATATGTCAAGAACTCTGGATTGAAATCCAGAGCGTGAGTTCTTGAGCATGATCCAAAATTCCTTTGCTATCTATGGACTAAAGTCACATAGCGTGCGCAAAGAGAATTTTGGACATATCAAGTGGGCGCACAAGTTTTTAATTCAGTAACCTTTAAAAACCACTTTTCTCTAATCAAAATATGGCAAAAGGACTATATCATCATTTAAAACAAGCTTGGAAAAATCCAAATCAAGAAAGATTAAGGGAACTTATGGTAGTTTGGAGAAGTGAAGAAGCTGTGATAAAGATAGATAAACCAACAAGATTAGATAAAGCTAGAATACTCGGATATAAAGCTAAAAAAGGGTATGTTGTTGCAAGAGTAAGAGTAAAAAGAGGAGGAAGACAAAGAGCAAGGACTAATAAAGGAAGAAAATCTAAAAGGCACACAATAAGAAAGGTTGTGCAGATGAACTATAGGTGGATAGCTGAAATAAGAGCTCAGAAAAAATATCCTAATCTTGAAGTCTTAAATTCTTATCCATTGTCTAAAGATGGAAAACATTATTTTTTTGAAGTGATACTAGTTGATTATGAAAGACCTGAAATAAAAAATGATAAGACAATAAACTGGATATGCAAAGCAAATAACAGAAATAGAGTTTACAGGGGCTTGACTTCTGCAGGAAAGAAATCAAGAGGTTTAAGGAGCAAATCTCCAACAAACAAAGCACGGCCTAGTGTAAGAAAGATGTACATTACTAAAAAAAGAAATAAGGTTGTGCATAGATTATAAATAATGGCTATTTTTAATAATCAAAAAAATTTCCTGAAAAATCGCCTACTCCATCCTGAAGGATGGAGTTTGATCGGCGATTTTTCTGATTCGGAAATTTTTAGGATGCTCGAGAATTGAAAACTGTAACATTAGCTACGACCACATGATGAATCATGAG
>JAUYDD010000082.1 GCA_030704765.1 Nanobdellota archaeon
TGTCGAGAATCGAAAACCTCATGATTTATCGTGAGGTCGTAGCAAATGTTACAGTTTTCGATTCTCGAGCATCCTAAAAACAAGGGCCTGTGACAAACCCACACCTTTAGGTGTGGGTGGCCCATTGTTTTTTTGATTTCAAAGATGCGAATTTTTAGATTATAGTGATGAAAAATCTTTTGATGGACTATTAGGAGAAATAATAAGTTCTTTTAGACAGATAATAATCAACTGTAATGGATCAAGAAAAGCTGATTATGAAGTTGTTTTTTACAGAGGAAAAATGTCTGATAACCTTCTTTTAGGTTATGTCTTATCTGGAAGTTTTGATATGAAAGGTTCACCAGTCAAGATATTAGGAAAGTTCAAAGGCTATTTAAGAAAGCTTTTTGATGAAGTAAGAGAAGATATTATATCAAGCCCTGGCCCATATAGAATCAGTGCGGGATTAGTAGGGCATAATTATTAAATTTTTATGATAAATGTAAATTCAAGGATTCAATAAATAATTTTATAAACCTGAGAATCTATTTTAAACAATGAAAAAAAGAAAGAATAAAAGAGGCTCAAAAAGAGGAGATAAGGATTTTCAAAAAAATTATAATCGGTTCAATAATAAAATCTCAAGGATTGAAAAAGAACTGGATATTGAAGTAAAAAAAGCTGAAAAATGGGTCATAGAAAGAAGGAAATTCTTTTTTAAACTCGGAATTGTCGCACTCTTAATCATAACATTACTTATAATCTCAGAACTTTTCATGAAAGTGAAAGGTGCTGGAATTTAACCTAGAAACCTTTAAAAACTATATTTCTAACATAATAATCATGGCAAAAGATGATAAAGGAAAAAAAGGAAAGAAAAAACATATAAACAAACCTACTTCAAAGAAGTATACAAAATATAAAATAGATGGGGATAAGATTATAAGGGAAAGGAGCTGCCCTAGATGCGGACCTGGAATATTCTTGATGAAAGCAGACAACAGGATGTATTGTGGCAGATGCAGATATACTGAGTTCTTTAAGAAATTGGAGCAATTACAATAATATGCGAGTGTGGAAATATTATTGATATTATTTTATATTTTTAATGTCAGAAATTAAACCACATTTTTTAAGACCAGCAAAATTATTTTTTGCGTACCTCACTTATTTTAATATGTAGAAAGCAAAAATAATTTTGGGGGTGCTCAAGAACCAAACACACCATGGAATTTATTCCATGGTTCTTGACATGTGGATGTTAGTTTGTTTTAATTTCTGAGCATCCTAAAAACAAGGGCCAATCAAACCACACTTGCCATCAGGCGATTTTTTAGCTGTGGCAAAAAACTTTTAGGGTGTGGTGGATTGTTTTTTTGATAAGAACATGATAAAGAAGGATTTCTAATAAAATAGTGCCAGATTCTAGACTGGATTGTTTTATTAACCTTCTTTTTTCTTAAATCGATTAAGTATAAATTCGTAAGCGAATTAATATTAAAAATATGAATAAAAAGAGAATTCTATAAAGCAGTGCATGATTCTAGACAAGATTACTTTATTTTACTTCTTTTTTCTATTAGTAATAGGCATCACCTCAAACCAAGACTTTTAATTAATCATGATTTAAAACCCGAGAAAAGTCGGTGTCATACAAAAGAGTATGTCCTGACTCTTCTGGGGAAAAAGAGGTGATGATTAATATAGGTATGAATAGTATATAAGCTTTTCGGTGATGTTGTAACTAGTAAATGACATCATATATATTGCATTTACACCTATTTTATAGTCATTTTCAAATATTAGAAAGAGTTTATAAGTATTGTTATGATTTATTTGCAATGGATTTTAAAGAATTTATGCCTGAAAAAGAGGATTCTTCTGAAGAATCAGATGAACTATTAGAAGAAATACCTCAGAAAATAAGCCAAAACCAGTTTTATGATGTCATAACTAGCCGTAAGCCTGATTGGCAAGCTGTAATCTATGAACTTATATACACTGAACAATTAGACCCTTGGGATATAGATATTGTATTATTGACAAGAAGGTATTTTGAGAAAATAGCTGAACTTGAAGAAGCTGATTTCTATATCTCAAGCAAAGTATTATTAGCTGCTGCTTTATTATTAAGAATAAAATCTGAATATCTTTTGAATAAATACATAAAGAGCGTTGATGAGATACTTTTTGGAAGAAAAGAGGATAAAAAACCTTTGATTGAAAGGATACAGATTGATGAAAATGAACTACCGTTACTTATACCCAAGACTCCTTTACCAAGATTAAAAAAAGTCACTTTAAATGAACTTATAACTGCATTAAATAATGCTATTGAAACTGAATCAAGAAGAATAAAAAGAGAAGTTGCTATTAAAAGAGCTAAAAAACTTTCTGAAATTGATTTTCCTTCTTTCAGGAAAATAGATTTGAAAGACAGGATAAAACAGTTTTATGCTAGGATTCTTACTAAAATAAAGAAAAACAATAAAGAGCCTAGTAAAGAATCTAATAAAGTTAGTTATTCTAATCTTGTTGGAATTGAAAAAGAAGAGAAATTAGCGTGTTTTCTTCCATTATTGCATCTTTCTAACACAAGGAAACTCTGGTTAGAACAAGAGAATCATTTAGAGGAGATATGGATATATCTTTATGAGTATTTCAAAAAGAATAAAGAAATGTTTATACAAGAAATAAAAGATATAGCTGAAGATATTTTAGATGAAGAATTCAATAGGTCATCAGAGATATTAAGCGAAGGCAGGTTAAAAGATGATGTAATGAAAAGCATTGAAGAAGCTGAAAAAGAGGCAAGTGATGAACTGAAAAATGATATATCTGAAGAAGAGATCAAAGAAGAGATCAGAAAAGAGATATTAGAAGAAATAGAAAAAGATATAGATGAAATATCAGAAGAAAAAGATATTGATGAAATCACTGGTTTTGATGAAGATAAGATATGATTAATTTTATGACAGGACTGTTAAACCTGCAGATGATTGAATGAGGTCCTAATTTCGACTCTAATCTGGTATTTTGATTATGTCGAGAATCGAAAACCTCATGATTTATCGTGAGGTCGTAGCAAATGTTACAGTTTTCGATTCTCGAGCATCCTAAAAACAAGTGCCTGTAACAAACCACACACTTTAGTGTGTGGTGGCACATTGTTTTTTTGAT
>JAUYDD010000129.1 GCA_030704765.1 Nanobdellota archaeon
TCAGCTTTTAAGAGGGTTTATGGGATTGTCAGCAAGATAAGGCTTCATAGCAAGTTTGTACAAGTAAGTGCAAGGATAATCTTGCACAACCGAGCAAGATTATCTTATTTTAAGAAAATTAAATAATATGTACGCAAGGCTAATATAACCCTCAACTTTAAAAACAAAGAAAAGTTTAATTTCTTGAGTGATTATTTCCTCTTGATAAGCCCGTGTAGTGTAGCGGTTAGCACTCATCCCTGTCACGGATGCAACCCGAGTTCGATTCTCGGCACGGGCGTGAATTTTTTTCAAAACTCTTAAAAACCATTTAATTATCCTATAATCATGCCTAAATATTTATTTACAGAAGAAAACAGCAGATTAGCTGCTCTTTTGCACGGAGATCCAAATGAAATGCATATTAATAATCGCTTTGGCAGAATCATTGCACCAGGATTAATGCAATTGCAAGGATTTGTTGCTATGCATAAATGGAGTCCAGATAAAGCCATAGAAGTGAAACTTGAAAAAGCTCTAGCTGTCCCATGTAATGCTTTGTATAAATGCGAAGAAAACACAAGTTATTTGCTTAGTGATGGAGAAAAAATTTATTCAAGAGCTTTAGTTAAAGATTTAAAACAAATTCAAAAATCTGGTAGTTGTTTACAAAAATATAGATATGAATTAACTGATGAACAAGTTTCTTTAGATGCCCTGAGAAATTGGGAAGATTACAGGAAAATTCCAACTTTATTAGTATCAAAAATTATTCCTGAAACAGACCAGAAGAGTTTAGAAAGAATAGCTGCAGTAGGAGTTAGTGCAAATGCATTTGTTAGAACTTTAAAAAATAATCCTCTTTTTTTACAAGATTTGTTTTTTCCAAAAGCAAGAGAACAAGGCAAGAATGCAGTTTTAGAAGAAAAAATTGTTTTGTACATGGATCAAGCATATGATGGGAAAAGAATTGAACAATTTGATTTAGAAGTTTATCCAGTAAGAGAAAATCCTTCTAATAATAAAGGTTTAATTGCAACAGTAAGTGAAACAAATGGTTTATATTTTCTTGAAATTTATTTTGTAAGAATTCCTTTGAAGATATTTTCAAGATTATTAAAAAGAAGTTAAAAAATTTACTTGACTTTTTCAAACATAAATAGGATTATTAAAGTTTACAAATCTTGATTTCAAAAAGGCAATTATTAAAAACAATATACACTTCTTTATTTTATGGAAAAAAGATATTTACTTTTATTAGTTTTAATATTACTAATTATTATTACAATATCTACTGTAAGATTAAATCATAATATAAATAACAATGAAAAAGCAAAAGATATTTCAAAAGTTATTTTTCAGAATAATATTTCTGTAAATGTTGAACTTTCAAAAACTTCTGAAGAACATGAAAAAGGACTGATGTTTAGGGAAAAATTAGATGAAAATTCAGGAATGTTATTTATTTTTGAAGATGATAAAATTAGGGATTTTTGGATGAAGAACACTTTAATACCCCTTGATATAATCTTTATAGACAAAGACTTAAAAATTGTAAAGATTGCAGAAGCAATACCTTGTGAAATAGAAGATTGTCCCATATATTCTTCGGACATTCCAGCAAGATATGTTTTAGAATTGAGTAAAGGATATTGTAAAAACAATGATATTGGAATTGGTGATAAAATAATACTACTAAGCAGTATATAATATATGTATATATGCTATATTGATAATTCTTTTAAACAATTTAATTTTAATATTTTTATGGCAGATGAAAAAACAGCAGTTCTTTATTCAATGTTACCTTTGTTACAAGCATCTGAATTAAGATCTTTAAGAGGTAGACCTGCTGCAATTGGTGCATTCAATGTCAATTTCTATGCACAAGCAGAAGGAATATTAAGAGGATTGTATAGGGCTGAATCACCTGGAATAATACAAGCTAGTAAAGGTGCTAATAAGTTTCAGGGAACTCCGGGTGTTATAAGAGATATAGTAATTTCAGCTATGGTTAATAGTAAAAGTTATGTACCTCTTTCTTTGCATCTGGATCATGGAGATGAAAAATCTTGTAGAAATTGTATTGAAAATGGATTCAGCTCAGTTATGATTGATGCTTCTAATCTTTTAGAAGAAGAAAATATTGCATTAACTTGCACTATTTCATCTCTTGCTCATGAAAAAGGAATAAGTGTTGAAGGAGAATATGGAGTGTTATCTGGTGTTGAAGAAGATATCTCTCATCAAAAAGGCATATATGCTGATCCTGTATTTGTTCCTGTATTTTTTGATAGAAGCAAATGTGATTGTCTTGCTGTATCTTATGGCACTAGCCATGGACCTAATAAAGGCAAGACTGATGCATTGAATGTCCAGATAATAAGAGATAGTTATGCTGGACTTTCAGCATTCCATATGAACTTAGATCATTTTTTGGTCAGTCATGGCTCTTCCACTGTTCCAAAAGACCTTGTAGATAAAATAAATAGATTCGGTGGGAATCTTAAAGGAACTAGTGGTGTTCCTGAATACAAGATATTAGAAGCTATTGTAGGAGGTATAAGGAAAATAAACATAGATACTGACTTAAGATTAGGTATAACTGCTGTATTAAGAGAATATTTTTATTATAATCCACAGATTGAAAAAGAATCAGAAGCTTTAGGATTGATAAAAAAAGTTTTTACAGGAGAACTTAAGCTTGGTAATGATGATAAACCTATTGAAGATCCAAAAGAATTAAAAGATCCGAGAGACTACTTTTGGCATTTAAAAAAACATAATCCAGATTTACTAAGGATAGATTATAGAGAATCAGGTGATGAAAGATATATTGAAGTAATGGCAGCTATAAGTGATAATGTAGCGAACCATGTAGAAAAACTCTGCAGGTTGTTTGGTTCAGCAGGTCTTGCTCCTTATGTTGATGAAAAAAAGACTCTAGAAAATCTTGCTGGAAGTTATACTGATAGATAAGAATATTTCCAAAGTAATTTCTAACAAGTTAATATTAATCCAATATCCTATTTTCTTAATTGTTCATTTTTGTATACAAATCTTACCAATAATTAGAAATTAGTTAACATATAGTAAAAGCAGAAATTTTTCTTCAAAAATTTCTGTTCACAGAAAAATAATCAATTTTTCTGTGCCCTCAAAATCTTCTGAGAGACTTTGCTGGTTTCCTAATAAGTCAAGGCGCAACAAGTGAAAAAATTTCAGCTTCCTTGACTATAATTATATTATCTATTTCATTATTATCGCTTCAGAAACCTAATTAAAAACATTATCACAATCTCCGCAACTGATTAATTATTATATAATTACTCCAAAAAGCTTAAATATATGAGATATCTAATAGATATATGAAGATTATAAAATTAAATACAAAAAACCAATTAAATATTAAGAATATAGTAGGTTTTCTGAAGAGAAAAGTTACTCCCTTTGGCACGTCTGCCAAAGTGGATTGTCCTAAGGAATATCTGGGTAAAACTGTTTACTTAGTTATCACCAATGATTGAAACAAGATTAATGTTTAGCTTGGGAATATTGGAACATTTTATTAACAATTCTCTGGGATTATCTTATGAAGATAAAGAAATAACTGGATTTGAGCTCGTTGTTCCTTTAATGGATGCATCATCTCACTATACTTATATTGAAACAGTCAGCGATAAAGCGGATACGCTTTATCGAAGAATAAAGGAATCATTAATTAATATGATGACATATTCATATCTTAATTATATCAAAAGAGTTTCTAAAAAATTAGAGCTAAATAAAGAGGAGGTCATACTTGCATTTGATTACACAGATGAAGATTTTTATGGAGATGTCCAAGGATTAGATATTCATGGATGGACAAAAAAAGATGCTGTCACGGGTCATTTCAAATTCATAACATGCAGTATCGTTGGTAAAAATGCTCCATACAAGATACCCTTATTATCCATACTAATCAAGATGGGGCATATCAAAAGCCAGACAATCCTCTATTGCATTTCACAAATAAAAGATTATGTTGGCAAGATAAGATTGCTTTTATTTGATAAGGAGTTTATCAATAATGATTTAATGTATGAATTAACCCAGCATAAATATCAGTTTCTAATGCTCGGAAAAAGAACAAAAGAAAATGTTTGGTTCTTCAAGCAGCTTGAAGAAGAAAAAACTATTCTTGTTAAAGAATATGATGTTAATAAGAATTTTTCAAAATATGAAGGAGAAAATTATGTCATATTCCTAAAAGGAATATTTGATCCTAGAAGTGAAAAAAACCTTGATTGGATTTTCATAACCAACTCTGAAAAAATTGCTCTTGATGAATTAATAAAAGAATATAAACAAAGATGGGGAATTGAGATTCAGTTTAAGATTGAGGATGAAGCACTAATAAAATGTAAGTCTAAAGAAATGAAAATAAGATATTTTTTATTTTTATTTGAACAAATGCTCCATGTTCAATGGGCATGTTTCTATAAAGATGATTTTTCATTTAAAGAGTTTTTAATAGCCATGGCTAAGATGTCCAAAAAATGGACAAAGACAGAAAATAAGTAGTGTTTCTAAGAAAAGAGTCACTCTTGGGAATAAGCATTGCCTACTTATCTTCTTTCATTTAATTAGTTGGAAATATTCAATATAAGAACATCCTGCGGATGTTCTGATTATTAAGGTAATTTTATAAATTCGAGCCCAAAACTGTCCCATAATTTAATATATATACATTTAGAGATAAAGTATAAGATTGCTATATAGGATTTAATGTGCATCAAGTAAACAGAATTTATAACGCCCCTTATCTAAATCCTTTTTAGGATCATATGAAACTACACACCAATTCCATTGATATAATTGATCAGATTTTTTCATTACACCCTTTTGATAGTATTCTTCTAATAATCTGCCATAATAATCATACATTTCATCAACTAATTGAGGATTTCTAAAAGAAAATTTAATATATCTTTCTGGAATTTTTTCAGAGATTAATATTCTTTCACCAACGATAAATGGTTCTGGAGCAGTAATTTGTCCATCATACTCTCTTATTCTTAATTGGGCTCTAAATTGCTCATATCCATCTTTAGAATGATCGCGTCCCCATTCAATTATATTATTATGATAGAGCTTAATTATTACTCTTTTATGAAAAAGAGGAATTCCTGAATAAATATCACATTGACCTCCATGACCTATTTGAGGGAATTGTCGAATTAAATTATCTAATGCTAAAGGATTGCCTATATTCTCGAGAGTGGATTTTAGGAATTTCTCAAATAGCATTTCTCCTGGCAAGGTCATTTGTAAGTTGAAATTGCCTACTCTTGCTTTTTTTAATTTCTTAACCATACTATATTGCATGATAATTTACTTTTTAAACTTTATGTTTGTAATTACTTTAAAGTAGTTATATAAATCTTTGTTTGTTTACTTTAACTATAAATTATGAGACATAAATGTCCGCTAATTTTATAAATTCGAGCCCGAAACTGTCCCATAATTTATTTTTTCGCTATTTTCCATAAGATTTAAATATTCAAACCTGATATATAAGGTATGTGGTATCTTAAATTTAAATTAAAACATAGTGATTGTATCGTATCCCCATTAGCAGAAAAATATAATCTAAATATAGAATTTTATCCACTTGGACATTACTTTAAAGGAGATTTTATTTATACTTCTTCTATACATACTGCAAAAGGAAGAGAAGAGAATATAAAAAAATATATTAGAGATTTAAAAAAAGATAAAAGGATAAAACGAATAGAGGTTTCTAAAGTAATATTTACCTTAGCAAAAGAACCTGCCTCAAAGAAAACATATCAGATAATGTATAGCCCTCAATTACTTTATATTACTCCAGGGTTTAATGCTTCGGATGGATCAGAAGTTTGGGAAATTGCATGTTGGGATAGAAAACCATTGGTTGAATTAATTGATGTTATGGAAAGAGCTACAACTACAACTTATTTTGAGGTATTGAAATTTGAAGAAAAAAATATTGATGATATCTACATTTTAAAATTGTTTCCAGAACTTCCTAAAAAACAAAAAGAAGCTATTAATCTTGCATATAAATTAGGCTATTATCAATTTCCTAAAAAAACTGATCTCAATAAACTTTCAAAAATTGCAGGAATTTCTAAATCAACATTTCAAGAAAATCTAAAAAAAGCTGAAGCAAGACTCATGCCGTTATTGTTGAGAAAATAATTCTGAATTCTTATTAAAACCTGACATGTAAGGGATAAAATTTATAGATAATTAAATTACTGATTTCTTAAATAAATTGATATAAATAAAATGGAAATAGACTATCGCCCAGATCTCGGAGGTTATACTACTATTGGAGATATCCCTATAGATATAATCAAGAAAAATGAAAACCTTGATCATAAAATAGAATGGATCTCATTTAGAAACTCTGAATTATTTTTAAGATTTGATACTGGGGAGGCTCCTTCAGGTTGTATGTGGGGACCTTGCCATCTTCCCATTGGTTTTTGGTTAAACTATGGTTTAAGTGTAGATCATCAAAAATTGCATACAAAATTAATACATCAAGATAATCTTACTACTCTTTTAGCAAGAAATAGAACAATATTATTTTATAGATGGATGGATCCAAGAGATAAGGTATTCGCAGATCAACTAAAAAGCCTAAAGTCAATTGTAGATGAGATAAATCCTGGAGAAGACTTTTTTCATGATAAGTTTTTTGGTGCTTTGTATCCTTTCTCAAGATATAGAAAATTAAAAGATACTTTTAGTCATAAGGATATTGCAGAATATTATAAAAAATATGCAGAAAGATTAGGAAACTTAGAAATAGATGCCCGTTACATAGGGGATGTGAGGGAGGGTGTACAAAAATAATCAAACCCCTTCAAAGGAATAGTAGTTATCATGTCTTCCCAAATTCTTTCTCCTGCCTTTGAAGATAAAGTCTTTTCAATTATTCAATCAACTTTAAAATGTTTTGAAATTTATTATATTACCTAATAAATTATGAGACATAAATGTCCGCTAATTTTATAAACTATTATATTTTAAGATTCTTATGAAAACTGATTCTAAGGGTATTGCAATTAGAGATAAAAATCAATTTACTGAAGGTTCTGTAATCAAATCCATTTTATTACTGACTTTTCCAATCATTATAGGAAACCTATTGCAGAGTGCTTACCAACTAACTGATGCTTTTTGGGTTGGAAGACTTGGAGCCGAGGCTATAGCTTCTGTTACTATAAGTTTTCCATTGATGTTCTTGATCATTGCTCTTTCAGGAGGAATAGGTATGGGTGCTGCTGTACTTGTATCACAGTATAAAGGAAAAGGAGATAAAGAAATGATTGATAAAGTGACTAGCCAAGCATTATTATTGGCTTTTATTGTATCAATTATCTTTACTATTCTAGGTTATTTATTTTCACCTAATATAATTTCCTTGTTTGGAGCTGATAAAAATGTTTATGATGGTGCTGTTAGTTATTTGAAAATATCTTTTTTAGGGCTTTTTTTTATATTTGGATATATGGTCTATCAAGCAATTATGAGAGGTGTAGGAGATGCAAAAACTCCTGTATATATTGTTCTTGGAACAGTTATTCTTAATCTCATATTAGACCCTTTATTCATATTTGGATGGAAATTTATTCCTGCTTATGGAGTTGCTGGAGCAGCATTTGCTACTGTATTAACTCAAGCTATTGCCTTATTCATTGGAATAGGCCTTATGTACATTGGAAGGTCGCATATAAATTTTTATCCTAAAAACCTAAAACCAAATAGAAAAATAATAAAAAATATCATAAAATTAGGCGTACCAATATCATTAGAGCAATCTTCTAGGTCTATTGGTTTTTTATTAATGTCAGCTTTAGCAACTAGCTTTGGCACTGTAATCCTTGCTGCATACGGCATTGGTATGCAAGTGATTGGCCTTGTCATTGTTGTTGCTTTAAGCTTATCTATTGCTAATTCATCATTAATTGGACAAAATCTAGGTGCTGGAAAAATAGATAGAGCTGAAAAAATAGCTAAGACAAGTGCATTTTTAGGATTTTTTTCACTTACTTTTATAGGATTGATATTATTCATATTTGCTCCATATATTATACAATCATTCATACCCTCTAGTCAAATTGTTATAGAAAAAGGTACATGGTTTATCAGAGCAGTTGCTCTGACCTTTGGTCTTGTTGGTGTTAACATGGCTTTTCTTGGTGCAATAAGAGGTTCTGGTAATGCAAAGACTACAATGAAACTATCATTATTTGCTGTTTTTGTTCAAGTAATGAGTGCATATATCTTATCAAAATATACTGCATTAGGTGAATATGGATTATGGCTTGCTTTTCCAATATCAAATATTGCTGGAATGCTTGCAGCAACTTATATAATCATGAAAGGAGAATGGAAAAATAAAAATCTAATAGAAAAACCTGAAATCAAAGAAAAAATAAAGAAATTGCCTAAAAATTAGCAATCCCAACCGACCCAGAGTGTCGGGGTATTTGCTAATTTTTTCGCTTCGCGACCGGCAATTTCAGTCTCCAAGAAAAACTTTCAGAAGTTTTTCTGGGCCATTCAAAATCTGAAGATTTTGAAGGTTTCAAATCTGCCGAGGCAGAGCCCCGGGGTATTAAACCCAGATTTGAAA
>JAUYDD010000198.1 GCA_030704765.1 Nanobdellota archaeon
AACAATTTTTAAAACTAGCTAAAAAATGCGGTGTTCAGCAAATCTCCCTTGGTGCAGAGCATGTGCATCCTGAAGTGTATAAACTTATCAATAAAGGAGAAACAGTAAAGCAAATAGAAGAGGCTTGTAGATTAATCAAAAAATATAAATTTAGATTATGCTTGTCATTTGTAATAGGGCTTCCAAATGATAATATAGAAAGAACAAAAGCAAATATAAATTTTAGTATATAAAGTATAATCACTTTTCTTTTTTATTAAGCTCATTCATTAGCTTAATGTATCCATAAAGCATGTTTGATGCTCCTGCATGAAACATCTCTTCTGCCAGTTCTTTTTTACTTAAGCCTTTAAGTTGACTTTTAGTATCATTCCATATTTTTGGGAATACTTCTTTAGCTAACGAATCTGCTGTAAGCATTGATAGAGCAAAAAGCTGTTCTTCATTTATATTATTATGATTAATTCCCTCGCTAGGACATATCTCTTTATTATCCTCTTCCATCAAATATCATGCAAGAAGAAGATAAAAAACCTTTCTGTTCAGTGAAACTTATCTTTCAAGAGCATTGGCAAGAATTCAAGGTTAAATACAAAGATACTCTTAGGGAAATTGAAATCAATGAGGCAGAGAAAATGCTTTCTTGCAAAGATGAAAATAGGGGAGGTTTTATGTTTTATTGCAGGCCTTGTGATAGATATGAGTTTATTCCATTTGGTTGCAATTCAAGATTATGCTCTCCTTGCGGAAAAAGATATGCAGACCAATGGGCTTCTATGCTTGCAGAAAGATTAGAGAAGAATATCTTTCATAGACATCTTGTCTTTGGAATTCCAGATATGCTCTGGAAATACTTCAAGGAAGATAGAAAGCTCTACAAAGTTCTGATGGATACTGCTTATAAGACAATCAAAGAAACTTTCTCAAAAATAAATCATATTGATATTATTCCTGGTGTAATTGAAGTTTACCATCCATTTGGAAGAGATATTAAACACCAACCACATGTTCATATGATTGTAACAGAAGGCGGATTCAATAAAGAAGGAAAATTTGTCTCCTCTGGAAATTATATTCCTTATAATGCCTTGCATAAGAATTGGGAATATAATATTTTGAAGGCGTTAAAGAAATGCCTTCCTAAAGGAATTGTTGAAGAAGCATACAGAAGATATCCCAATGGGTTTTGCGTTTATGTAAGAAAAGATAGGATATCTTCAAGAAAAGGATTAGCAAAATACATTGGAAGATATGTCAGGCATCCTGCAATCGCGAATACTAGGATTGTTGCTTACAATGGAGAAGCAGTTAGATTTTATTGGAAAGATCATGAAAATAAAATCCATTACAAGATTATGTTAGTCTATGATTTTATTTTAGCAATTATTCAACATGTTCCAGAGAAAAATCAAAAACTTATAAGATGTTATGGAGCATATTCCAGAAGAAAAATAATAAGAATAACAGAAGTTCAGTCAAGTATAACAATATCAATTTCAGTAAAAATTATCAATAAGAGAATTGCTTATTGTTCATTTTGCAAGGAGAGAATGGAATTTATAGGTTATGTGAAGAAACCTCCAGATAAAGATAAGAGCAAGCTGGCAACATGGATAGAAATGCAATGATTATCCTAGCGGAGTTGCCCGAAGGGCATTAACTTGATAAATCTTTTATTTACTGGTTTGGATTATTTCGCCTGCAATTCAAGGATTAAATTGCCTTTGTTTAAAGAATATCTTAATATTGGAAGATTTAAATTCAGGTTTTTGGAATATACTTTGTTTTTTGAAATTGCCTTAACTTCAATTG
>JAUYDD010000243.1 GCA_030704765.1 Nanobdellota archaeon
ATAAAATTCACTAAAAATAATAAAACCATTAACATCCTTTGAGCAGAATTCCTCGATAAATTTGTCAATGGGATTACTATGTGATTCATATTTAGTTTGTCTATCTTCTATAGTTCCTTCTTTCCAGTAGCCACCTCTTTCTTTTATTTCCTTTATTAATCTTGGAATTTGGCAACAGAAATTTTCAAATTCTTCATCAGGAATTTTTTCAACAGGGCTAGGTCCTTCTTTAAACCTATTTGGAAAATCCACTATACACCACCTACTAAAAAACCCAGCCGATTTATCCGTAGTCTCTGGCAGAACATTTGTTTTTATAAGGGGCTTTGCATAGTTTATAAAATCAATGCTATCTTTTCCCTTGTATTCCCCACTTAAATTATCTTCACCACTTAAGGCTTTTAATAATGCGGTTTGTTTGAAGACGCTTTTATCAATCTCTCCAATTTCAACCATTAGTTTTTTGTATAATTTTATTACTTCAAATCTACTATTTAGCAACTTGTTCAATTCTGTAGCAGTTGTATTATTTTTTCCAACAAGTTTTATTACTAATTTCCCATATTCAGTTTTTCCGTTTCTGCCGAAACCTATTAAACAAAAAATTCTATGAATCTGGCCAGGCATCTCACATATTGTGCATGCAGCCATTATTTCTTTTAAAGTTAAAACTCTGTCCTTCCCGACCCATTCTTCCAATAATCTATCTATTGTAGGAGTCTCATCACTTTTTCCCTGTTGCCATGGAATAGGGTTTGTTATAAAATATTTATATGAAGCTTCAATTTCTTTATTTGTTTCTATATCAATAATCTTATCTTTGAATTGTATCCATCCTTTTTTGGGTTCAGCTGGTTTTTTCTTTCTTCCAACCTGTCTCAATGCTTCTAAGATATCATTTTTATCCAAAATTGTGTTGGCAATTGTATGTTTTGATATTGCATTCAATAAGTCTGTCTCATCAACTCTATTCCACCTGTAATCATTGAAGTCCCATAACCACCAATTCTTTGCAGAATCATAATATAGCGGTTGGATTTGATAAAATCTCTCTGCCAAATCTAACAGGTTGCTAAACATAGTTATTGCCTTATTAAACAAGTCTGAGTTAATGTAGACCTCTTTTTTTCCGCTAAAATGTTTATATTGCGGACAATCTTCTTTATTTTTCCATTTACAATACTCATTCAAAGTATTACAATTAATATTATACCTTCTCTTAAATTGTTCTTGTAAATCTCGCTGTATTATCTTTTCTTCCTTGGGCTCTGCACAATTCTTATTATAATCTTTCAAAACCTTAAAACATTCTTTAAAATCATAACCGCAATAATCTCTTAGCTGTTGGACAATAAAATTTGCATATTTGTTTCTTTCTCCAGAAGGTGCTCCGTTTTTAATCAATTCCTGAACAGCATTACATGGTCTTCTAGTTTTAAAGACAATCTGAGGTTTTATTTCACCATCAATAAAATTTCCTTCATATTTTTCTGGAAGAGATACAATATATCTATGGGTTAAATCATCCAAATTATTCTCTGGATAAAATTGACTATCTGTTTCAAATAATAGCTTCTTTTCTTGTCCTTTTCTGTGTTGATAAAATTCAACGCCTATTAAATTTTTATTATCCTTCTTTTTCTTGTCTCCTTTTCCTAAGCTCAATCTATGGATGATAAATTCCTTTATGGCAGGTCTTACACTCTCATGATAATTCTTTATTTCTGGAAAGAATAAATGATAATGAATTCCTCTGCCACCAGAATCCCATATCTTGAATTTTAAGTTTAATTCTAACAAAAATTTCTTAATATCTTCGAAGTTTTTGTCTTCTATGTCTAAGACTATTTCTTCAGGGAAGATGCTTCTCAAAACCTTTTTATTTGGAGAGTTTATATTTTTCCATTCACTATATAATTTCCATTTACTCCAGTTTTCTATATCAGGATAATATTCACTTACCCAGAAATCTCCATATTTGTTGTATAGAATTTCTAAAATATTAACTTCCATTTAAATCCGCCCCCTTCTCATGTTTCTTTATATATTCATCAATTGTCATGGATTTGCTCATATTCCTACAGAAATTAAGATAGCATTTGCCAAGTTCGCTGGAAACATTGTCTTTTATTCCAAATCTCAAACTCCTCTTATTGTTTCCAAATATTTTATAGTTATGCAGGACTTCAGTTCCGCAACATTCACAGCCAGAACCAATGCAGCCAAAATTATCATTATCCGCAACAAAATATTTCAAGCCATACTTTTTGGCTAATTCTTCAGCCAGTTTGATATACTCCAATTTTTTTCCCTTAGATAACTCGTAATCAGTTGATGTAAGATTATTTTCTTTCTTGTAGAATTCTCTGAGATTGATTTTCAGGTAATCGCCTATCACTTGGGTAATCTTCTGCTCATTCAAAGGCATGGATTTTCTTATTTTCAATCCTTCAGTATTAAACGCCCACGCTCCTGCTTCTTTTATTTGTTTGATTAATTCTGGCAGGTCTTCAAGAATCTTTGGATAAATGCAAGGTTGAATCTTAACCATCACTTTAATTCCTTTATTGGTTAATTCCTTGATACAATCTAATCGTTCTTGAGGTGTTGGAGCATTTGGCTCACAAACCTTACAAAATTTTTCATCAGTGGTAATTAAGGTTACAGAAACAGCCCAGTTTGGCTTATCAAAATCATTAATATATCTCAATAAGAGTTCGGGATTCTTTGTCTGGATTTGAATCGGATAGTCATAATTATGAAACACCTTTAAAATTTTATAAGTAATCTTTAATCTTTCTTCAATAGGTGGGAATGGGTCTGCATTAGCACCAATCTTCAAAGGAATTCTTTCTTTTATAGCTATTTCTTCGCCTTTATGATAGTTGAGTTTTGTTTTCTTGATAGTCCTATCCAACCATGCTCTTATTTTCTCTGGTCTGTTTCCTTCAACATAAGTAAAAGTCTTGTTGTCACTATTTCTCCTTGAAAAGGTTATTGGATCTCTTGCAAAGCAATACCTGCAATTGTATAAACAACCCCTATATGTATCCAAATGAAAAGGAATTGGGCATACAGGAAACTGAGATGTTAATGCAGGAAGCCAGAATTTTTGTTCAAATATCATTTTTTAATTTTTTTAATATAATCCCTCCATTCT
>JAUYDD010000060.1 GCA_030704765.1 Nanobdellota archaeon
AGGTTTTTTGCCACGGCAAAAAATCGCCTGCTGGCGAGTGTGGTTTGATTGGCCCTTGTTTTTAGGATGCTCGAGAATTGAAAACTGTAACATTTGCTACGACCACATGATAAATCATGAGGTTTTCAATTCTCGACATAAAGAAAAAATTAAAAAAAGGAGAAATTAAAATTGGCTAAAACTTTTTAAACCCTTTCTCCTTCATATTTTCAACATGTTCAATATCAAATCCTTTGCGCAGCAATGCATAAGAGTGTGGCATTTATTGAAAAAACCAACTCGTGAAGAATGGACTACAATTGCAAAAGTCTCTGCAATTGGTTTAGGTCTTATCGGTCTCATTGGTTTTATTGTCGCAACTGTAATGAAATTAACTTTTCTTTCATAAAAATAGATTAAATTTATTTTAATTTTCAATTCACCAGCAAGTTTATAAACCCCAGATTTTAACATATTATATCTAGTTCTTAGATAGTTAAGAGCTAGCTGGAGCAAAATAAGATGATTTTTATTATCAAGGTAACAACAAATAAAGAAGATAGAGCATTAGAATTGATATCAACCAAAGTAAAAAAAGCAAATCTATTGGTCTATTCACTAGCGCGCCCTCATGGATTAAGAGGCTATCTTTTCTTAGAAGCAGAGAACCGTGAATCAGCTGAAGAAGCTGCTTATAATCTTCCTTATGTAAAAGGCATTATTGGAAAAACAGTAACTTACGATGAAATAAAGAATATGTTAGAGCCAATTCTAGAAGAAATAAATATAGAGAAAGGGGATATTGTGGAAATTATAGGAGAGCCATTCAAGAAAGAAAAAGCTAAAGTTGTTCGTGTAGATAAATCCAAAGGAGAAGCTGTAGTGACTCTTCTTGCTGCTGTTGTACCAATACCCGTAACAGTAAAATTAGATAATGTAAAAGTAATAAGGAGAGAAAAAGAAGAATCAGGAGAATCAACTGGCGAAGAAAACGAAAACATTAAGAAAGAGACTTCTGATGATGAACCGAAGATTAATAAAGATTATGAAACTTCAGGAGGTTTAATACCTGATGATTATTAAATTATTAATAGAAGGCGGAGACATGAAACCAGGTCCAGTAATAGCTCAGCAATTAGGGCCTATGGGTATAAATATAGGTAAAGTGATTTCTGAAGTCAATAATGCAACAAAAGAATTCAAAGGTATGAAAGTTCCTGTTGAGATAGATGTTGATAAAAAATCAAAAGAGTTCAAAGTAAGGACATTTTCTCCACCAACAGCTGAATTATTGAAAAAAGAAGCTAAATTAGAGAAAGGATCTGCAAAGATAAAGGAAGAAAAAGTCGGAAATATTTCAATAGAAGACATAATAAAAGTAGCAAAGATAAAGTATGCAAATATGCTTGAAAAAGAGTTTAAGTCAGCAGTCAAATCAGTTTTAGGAACTGCAGCAGCAATGGGACTTTTTGTAGAATCACTTGAGCCTGCAGATATTGTAAAAGAGATAGATTCAGGAAAATTTGAAAAAGAGATTAACTCAAAATCAACAGAGACATCAACAGAAAAAAGAAAAAGTATAGAATCATTTTTCAATAATATTAAATCAGCTCAAGAGCTTAAAGTTGCACAAGCAAAAAAAGCTGCTGAAGAAGCTGAGAAAAAAGCAGCAGAGACTCAAGCAAAAGAGCCAGTTCAAGCAGCAGCAAAACCCGCATTAGGAAAAGCTGAAGCAAAACCAGCAGAGAAAAAGAAATAATTTTTCACTAAACTTTATAAATCCCTTTATTATAATAAAAATGAGGGGATGTAGTATAGTCTGGTTAGTATGCGAGGTTTGGGACTTCGTGACCCAGGTTCAAATCCTGGCATCCCCACTTATAAAAATGCAAAAGAAAAAAATTTCTATTATCTTATTTTATGATGACAAGAATAATATTATGCTTCAGGACAGAAAAGATATTAGTAAACGTGGAGAAGAATATGGTTTTTTTGGAGGGCATAGAGATGGAACAGAAAATCCAAAAGAAACTTTAAAAAGAGAAATATTAGAAGAATTAGAAATTGATATTAATAATCTTGAAGATGTCAAAAACCACAGGTCAAAGACCTGTTGCATGTTCATACCACAGCTAGGTGGTTTTTGATCATGCTCCGAATTCCATATGCTATCTTTACCACATGTTAAAAACATGTGGAATTCGGACATTTTAAATTTTTCAAAAATTTTAAATTTAAAGTTCCTGAATTTAATTTAGAGCTGGATATAGATGCATTTATAGCAAAAATTCCAAAAGTAACAGATCTAAAAGTTAATGAAGGAAAAATAGCTATAATGAATTTTAAAGACAGCTTTAGTCTTAAAATGGTTCCAGGAGATAATGATATATTAAGAGAAATTTATGAGTGTTTGAGTAATAGGAATCCTTAAAAACCCCTATTTCTACTTAGTTTTATTAAATTAACAACCGAAGGCAAATTCAGGAAAATCCATCCAAAAAACCCTAGGTTTTTTAGATAATGACAAAAACAAAAAAAGTCAAAGCAGCAGGAAGATATGGAGCAAGATATGGAGTTAGGGTTAGAAGGAAAATCACAGAAATAGAGAATTTGCAGAGAAAGAAACAGAAATGTATCTTCTGTGGAAAAAAAGCAAAAAGACTTTCCAAAGGAATATGGAAATGTCAAAAATGCAATAAGAAATTTGCATCTCATGCTTACTATCTTCCAATAAAGGAAGAGGTAACTTTAAATATAAAATAAATATATTATAACAATGGCTACCTATAAATGTTTCAAATGTGGAAAGAAAGTAACAAGCAATATCTTGGAAAAAAGATTTCTATGTTCCAGTTGCGGATCAAAGATTTTTTATAAACCAAGAAGTCATGTTGTGAAGATAAAAGCTGTTTAAATATATTCCGCAATCTAGAAGCTATTAGATTTTATTGAATCATATGAACCTCGACAAAGAAACTCAAGAAAAAATCCAAGAACTGCAAGGTTATGAGCAGAACCTTCACGGATTATTAATGCAAAAACAAGCTTTCCAGATGGAGCTTTCGGAAAGTGAGAATGCATTGTCTGAGATATCTAGCTCAAAAGATGATGTGTTTAAGCTTGTTGGAAGCATAATGATAAAGGCTTCAAAAGAAAATGTTATAAAAGAGATTAACACAAGAAAAGATCTCTTGATGTTAAGGTTGAAATCCATAGAGAAACAAGAGTCAGAACTGACAAAACAGATGGAAGAATTGAGGGATGATGTGATGAAAAAGATTAAATGATTAATATCGTCGCTAATCTCACTGGTTATTTTCTATCATAGAAATATTTATAAACTAGATAAATTAATTTTTAGTCATGGTGTTTGATAAAATAAAAAGAGTGTTTACAGGAAGTGGTGAAGAGCCTGAATATGTTGAAATTGATTTAGGAAGAGAGGTAAAAAAATCCAAGATTCTTGTACGTCCTTTTGTCTTGAAAAGTTTTGAAGACATTACTCCTATTCTTAATTCCTTAAGGGAAGGCTATACCATAGCTATAATAGACATCAAGCCATTGAGAGCAAAAGATGTAATAGAGCTTAAAAGAGCTATCTCAAAGATAAAGAAAACAACTGATGCTCTTGAAGGAAGTATTGCTGGATTTGGAGAGAATATAATAATTGTGACCCCTTCATTTGCAGAGATACATAAGACTCCAGAAAGACCTTCACATCCAGAAGGAAGAGATTACATGGGTGAATGATAATATAATTGATTAATTTTCTTGATATCTTATATGATACCTATAGTTTTATAATCCCAGTTTTATAATCAATTTTATGGTTTATTATATAATTATAAGAGGTCCAGCAGGAGTAGGAAAATCAACAATAGCAAAGGAACTATCAAAACAATTAAACGGTTTTTATGTTTCTTATGACAATATTTTGAAAAAAAATAAACTAGCTAAGTTAGATAAAAAGAGAACTAATCCGTGTATTCCATCTGAGAATTTCATTAAAGCAAATGAGATAATCCTTAAGAATCTAAAAGATATACTAGGAAATAAGATAGTGATATTTGATGGATGTTTTTATCATTATGAACAAATAGAGCATCTGATAAAAAAACTTTCTTATGATTATTTTATATTTACATTAAAAGCATCATTAAAAGACTGCATTATCAAAAAAACAATGTGCCGCCACACCTAAAGGTTTTTTGCCACAGCTAAAAAATCGCCTGCTGGCGAGTGTGGTTTGATTGGCCCTTGTTTTTAGGATGCTCGAGAATTGAAAACTGTAACATTTGCTACGACCACATGATAAATCATGAGGTTTTCAATTCTCGACATAAAATATATTTAATACTAAATTTTATCAAGTCACAATCTCGTATCCATCTCTATGCTTTAATTTATGCTCTTTTCCAACAGCTTGTTTTGTCCTGACATCTATTGCTTTTATAAAATTCTTTCCAAAGTCACTATGTATTGCAAATGCAAAATCAAGAGCAGTTGAACCAGCTGGTAATAAAAAACAATCAGGAAGTATGTTTCCTTTTGAGTCAGCAAGTTTATGTACTCCTGCTGGAAATATTGCAATGTATTTCAACAATTCAAATACTACTTTATTCAAGACTTCTTGCACACCTGTTGAACCGTATATATCTAGAACATTTTTCTTTATTAAATCAAGAGCAGATTTTTGCTTTTCAGAAAGTTCTTTTAATAGTTTAAAGCCCTTTTCACCAGGAATATATTCAATTAACCCGGTATTATTAGCTAAACGAAGTGATAATTCAGAATCAGCTGAACAAGGAACAATGATTAATTCTGGATAAGCTTCTCTTAATCTCTTAAGATTTGCTGCTGAATCTGGCCTGTCTATTTTATTTGCAGCTATTATCATTGGTTTTGAAAAATGCCTTAAATCATGAGAAAATCTCCTTAGGTCTTCTTCTGTCCATTCATTAGGTTTTTCTATATTATATTTTCCTTTGACTAATATTCTTTTTACATCATCTTCACTAACTTTAAGTCCTGAAAATTGATTAGCAATAGCTTTATGAAGTTCTTGTTTTGTGTTTTGTACAATCCTTGCAAATCCTTTCCAGACTTTATTCAATATTCCAAGATACCATAAGTCTAATTCATTTTCAAGCATTTTTACATCAAAAACTGGATCATATCCTTTTGTTTCTTTTCCACTAGAATCAGTCTCTCCAGAAACATCTACAATATGGACAAAAGCATCAGCAGAAGTTAAGTCATTTAAAAATTCATTTCCAAGCCCCTTTCCCTCTGAAGCTCCTTCAACTAAACCTGCTACATCCATTAAATCAACTGGAACAAATCTTTTAGAATTTATGCAATATCCTTTATGAGGATTGCATTTCACATTAAATTCCTTGTCAATGCAGTCTATCTTGACATAACCTATCCCATGATTTGGTCTAATAGTTGCAAATGGATAACTTGCTATTAAAACATCTGCAAGTGTGCTTGCTTTAAAAAACGTACTTTTGCCGCATGAAGGTTTGCCAACCAAGCCGATTAACATAATAAATTCAGAGAAATTCAAGTTTAAATAAATTTCTATAAATTTTATCCCTTAAAATAATTATACACTCTTTTCTTTATAATCTGGTCATGAAAAACAGTTATTTCATATTTATTATTTTTTAAATCAATATACCAATTATGTTCTGAATCAAATGCCTTTTTTATTTTCTTACATATTTCATCAATTTTTTCCTCAGGAATTTCAATAGTATGGATTGTCCATTGTTTAAGCCATGGAGTTCTATAATTAAAAGTAACTTTTTCTATTTTAGTCTTAATTATTTTAACTTCCTTTAAAATAGATTTATCTTCTAAACTTTCTTCAATAATAACACCTTTATAATCCATATTTATAAAAAATTAAATATCATATATATAAATTGTTATTATTCATTTAATAGAAAAGAATTTTTAATCTTTTAGTTCTTTAAAGATTAACTTTATAAACAATATTCTCTTAATTAAGCCATGGCTAATCAACAAAGTAATGGATCGTATCTAAAATTAGATTCATTATATGATTTAATAAACTCTATTTTGAGTAAAATTGAAGTACAAGATCCTTCTATTAGAAATGATCTTCAATTTATAGGTTATTATCACATCATTGCAAAAGAACAATCAACAGACCAGCTAAAATCAGAAGTTGATGCTTATGATTCAAGTCAAAAATGGTATTCAAAACTTGCTCGAGGAATAGGAATTAAAAAAGCTCCTCCAAGAATAAGAGCTTTTAGACAAGAGCTTTCTGAAAGATTAACTACTTGTAACCTAGATTAATTTCTATTTATTTCAAAATTTTTCATAATATCTTTCATCTTAAATTAATTAAAATATCTATTCATATCTAGCTATATCAGGTCTAAAACAAGGATAGACTTTTTGCATTTTTTCTATTACAGAATTATCATTTTCTTTTGTTAAGACAACAACAGCTCCTCCGCTTCCTGCAACTTTTGCTCCTAATGTTCCGCACTCACGAGCAAACTTTATTATTTCCATATCAACTTCTAAATGTCTAGAGACCTGTTCTCTAAGTTCTGTGTTTTTATCCATTAATCTTCCAAGTTCATACCAATCTCTTCTTAATAAAACATTTACACCTTGCTCAGCAATTGCAGCTATATTATCCATTTGCGCTTTTATTTCTCTTCTTCTATAATCAGGCCCTGATAAAAATTCCTGCCTCAATGGATTATGAACAGTTGAACTTTTTTTAGGCTGGACACTTAAAGCTATAAAAAAAGGTATATTATCAACATCTAACTGATGAACACTTCCTAAAGGATCTTCTTTTCTCATATATTCTTTTCCTGTAAAATCCATATATAATACACCACCATAAGAAATAATATATCTATCTTGAAATCCTCCAGTTATATCTAATTCATCAATTTCAGTATGCAAAGCAAGTTCTGCTATTTCAGATTTATTTAATTTCCAACCAAATCTTTTATTGAATGCTTTTATAGCAGCAATAATTATAGCAGAGCTTCCAGCTAATCCAGAGCCAATTGGAATTCGAGTTCTATAAGTTATATCCATAGATTCATTTTCAATTCTAGAATCTAAATATTTTCCTAAATGTTTAATTGTAGCTGTTATTAATTCATGAGTCCCATTTCCATCACTAGATAAAAATCCACTAACATAATTTCCATGTATTCTTAATTGATCTGAATCTTTTATTTCAACTTCAGCAGAACTACTAATAGTAAAACTAATGCATTTTCCCCCATAGATATCAGAAGGATTTCCTAAAAGTCCTACTCTTCCATAAGCTCTCCCTTTTATCATTTCCTTACAATAGAAAAAGCCCTTATAAAGATTTTGTATATTTAATATATTTTTTAACTTAATTAAATAATGAGCCTGCTAAGTCCTTGACAATTGTTTCACAATTCTCAGGAACCATTCGCACAAGAGGTGTGCTCAGGTATTTGAAAAATCTTGGCTGAAGAATATAAATATAGTATTGCTTTTAGCAATACTATTTATGAGCCTGCCAAGATTTGAACTTGGGACCCCCGCCTTTCTTAGCTACCTAAAGAACCTAAGGTTCTTTGAGGTTTCAATCTCCTCAAATTATCTATAGATCTTATAGCACGAAACTAAGCCTCTAACGAGGCCTATTCTTATAAGAGCGGTGCTCTAACCAGGCTGAGCTACAGGCTCATACATGGAAATTAGAATAGTTGAATGTTTTTAAAGTTTATTAATGGGATTTTATAACAAATTTAATTAGCTTTCAGCTCATTGCTTATTTAGTCCTTTGGACAGATAGGATTTTTAGAATCAGAAAAACTTGTTGATTATTGATGAAAAGATTTAGATAACTTATATCTACTTACTTACTTCCATTTAGAATCATATGTTGAATATTTAACAGTTAATTCTTCTCCTTTTTTTATATCTCTTAAAGTTATAAAACTAAAACCACCATCACAGGTCTCAACATTAGGATTATTTGAATTATTCAAAAAAAAAGATAAATCCATGCCATTTAAACCAGTTTCAGGAACATAAACTTTTCCATCTTCAATAATAAAAAAATCATCAATCATTTTCATTAATTCAAGTGAAAGATCTTTAAATTCAGAAACATCAAATTCTTCCCATTCCTGGGTTTCACCAGAATAAAAAGGATTTACTCCTTTAGGTATATTCCTAATTGCAAAAACACCTACACCCTCTATTTTAGAAGCTTCTAATCTGCAATAAGTTTGTTTCAAAATTTCTAAAATTTTTTTCTTGTCTGCCATACACTAAATATTAACAATTAGTGTTTAAAAATTTATATCACCAAATCTCTAGCGGGATTTGTACCAGCATGTCAAGAACTTTATTTAATTCAAGGAGTTCTTGAGCACCATCACATGAAGGTGATGGTTTATTTTTTGCTCGGATTATTCTTTCAATTTTAATATTAATTCATTTTTTTCAATGGCTTTATTAATACAAATAACCCCAAGTCTGGAGTTTATCAGAATCACCGAGTAACCATCTCGTTCCAATATCAGTTCTATAATACATATTCTGTAACATTACATTTTTAACTCTTTTATAAGCTTGTTTTCTTGCTTCTTCTACAGTTAATCCAGAACCTGTGACAACTAAAACATAACCTGAATCTCCTGCAACAACCCAGATATCGTTTACAAGTTTTACATCTCCCAGATGTACTCCTTCAAAATTAGGTTTTCTGAATAATATTGATAAATCTTTGTAAATAAAAGATTCTTTTTTATCATCAAATGGAAATGGTGGAACTACAACAATTACTCCGATTTGAAAACCTTTTTTTGTTTTTAATTCAACAGATTCTTTTTTAGTTAACTTATAAAAAAAATCACCCCATTCATTTATTATTCCCTCCATAAATATTGATATTGTAGGATAACCAAATCTGCATGTGAATTCTAAAGGATAAATTCCTTTTGCATTTGCAATGCAATTTATATCAATAACACCAACATAACCAGATTTAGAAAGATCTTCTTTCATTTTTAGAAGAGTATTTCTAAAAATTTCATTAGGAGGGGAAAAATAATTTAAAGTTCCCATTTCTCCGGTGTATGGCCCAATATCACCTGGAAATAATTTTTTGTGTTCAAAATTAACACTGATTGGATAGATAAAATCTTCTCCATTAAAAAAAGCTCCAACAGCAACTTCAACTCCAACTGCCATTTTTTGCAATTGAAATCTTTTTATTTTTTTTGCCCATGTTTTTTTATTCTGTTCTAAGATTTCTATTAAATCTTTCCCATCATCTTCTTGGCCTAAAAACAAAATTCCTTTTTGGTCTGAAGGAGTATTTCCTGAAGGTTTGAAAACATACCTTCCAGGATTTGTCTTGATAAAATTAATTGCTGAATCAAAATCATTAAAATCCCAATGAGGAAGAATCAACATACCTACTTTTTTCATTTCTACTTGGCCAAATTCCCTGTCTTCTTCTAATTTATCTGTGTATGCGCTCCCACCAACAACTAATTTACCTTGAGCTCTTAAATTATCTGCAATTTTTCCAAATCCAATATCATCAAATACAATTACATCAGCCCAATCAATAAATTTTTTCCAGTCATCAACCTTATCTAAAAATCCGTCGTAAACATCCCTGTCTCCTTCATCTCCAATATAAACCTTGACCTCATTTCCTTCTTTTTTTATTTGCCATGCAAGGTCTCCACTAAGACTTTCATCTGATACAAACAAAAACTTTTTTTGATTGCCATTTGATATGGTTTTTTGTTCAGAACCGTTATTTCTAATAGTTTTTTCTTCTGATTTGGAATTCATTGTTAAAATTAAATGTGAAAACTTGATAAATTAGAGAATAACATTTTTTATAAATCTTTTGGTTTTTACTCTAAATAACTTTTATTTTTATTGAACAAAAATAAGTTATTGCAAATGTCACTCACTCGAGAGATATCCTAATTTTCTATTGTAAAATTAGAATTAATGAAAAATCTCACATATTATTTTAATAAACTAACATTTATAAATGATTATATATTTTAGAATATATGGTAAAAAAGAAGTTAAAAAAAGAAAAATCTGTCAAAATAGATTTAAAGAAAAACATGAATGATGAAAGGACTCTCTTTGCATGGATTGCTACATTCTTATCAATAATAGGATTTGTAATAGCATTGATTGTAAAACGAGATGATAAATATGTAATGTATTATGCTAAACATAGTCTAATTATATTTGTAATTATTTTTGTATTAGGGGGAATATCAGGATTATTGTTTTTCTTGCCTATAATAGGGGAGATAATAAATGCAGCTGTTGTAATAATATCAGTCATATTATGGGTAATATCCTGGATATTTGCTCTTTCTGGTGAAGAAAAGATTATTCCTATAATAACTGATTTGACTAAAAAATTTGAATTATAAAATGAATTATTATTTGAATGTGATATTAACATTAATTTATACCCTGTATATTTCTACTCTTCTCATAATACTGGCTGTCATAACTCATATCAAAAAAACAATGGGCCACCACACCCTAAAGGTTTTTTGCCACAGCTAAAAAATCGCCTGCTGGCGAGTGTGGTTTGATTGGCCCTTGTTTTTAGGATGCTCGGAAATTGAATGCAGGTAAACTACCTCATCTTAAAAGATGAGGTTTTCAATTTCCGACATAACAATAACTACAATGTCATTAAGTTAGTGGTTATTTGTTAGTAGTATGTCATTAACCACCTACGACCAACCACAGACTACAAACCTTAACTTAACAGCAATGACAATAACTACATATCAAAAAAATTTCCTGAAATCAAAAAAATCTTTCATAAGATTTTTTGGAACATTCAAAATCTTTTAGAGATTTTGAAGTAATCGCCTACTCCATCCTGAAGGATGGAGTTTGATCGGCGATTTTTCTGATTCGGAAATTTTTAGGATGCAAGAAAAAAC
>JAUYDD010000144.1 GCA_030704765.1 Nanobdellota archaeon
TTGTTTTATGCAATTTTCTGTGCAGAAAATTCTTTTGAAAGAATTTTCTTGCCATCAAAATTTCTCAGAAAATTTTGTGGCTCCGAAAACTTCTGAAAGTTTTCGTGCGCATCCTAAAAACAAGGGCCAATCAAACCACACACTTTAGTGTGTGGTGGATTGTTTTTTTGATAAACTCAAAAACTAGGAGATAGAATATTTATAAACTTATTTTTTCTAATTAATATAGAAAAAAGATGATAGAAATATTCACACATCCTATTGATTTTATATTGCATGTAGATAGATATGTCGGTTTAATCATATCCAGTTATGACTCTTTGACTTATCTCATATTGTTTTTAGTAATCTTTCTTGAGACTGGCCTTGTTGTAACACCTTTTTTACCAGGCGATTCCTTGCTTTTCATATCAGGAGCTTTTGCAAGCCAGGGTTCTATAAATATAGTTTTTTTGTTTGTATTATTCTTTTTTGCAGCAGTATTGGGAGACACTATGAACTATTGGATAGGCAGTTTTTTTGGAGAGAGAGTGTTCTCTAAATCTAGGTTTTTCAAGAAACATTATCTTGAGAGAACTAAAAATTTTTATAATAAACACGGTGGCAAGACAATAATACTTGCTAGGTTTGTACCAATAGTAAGGACATTTGCTCCATTTGTTGCTGGTATAGGAAAAATGGATTATAAGAGATTCTTAAGTTATAATGTGATAGGTGGATTTTTATGGGTATCCTTATTCTTATCGTCTGGATATTATTTTGGTAAAATACCTTGGGTTGAAAAGAACCTGACTATAGTTATATATGCGATAATCTTAATATCAATTTTACCAATTATACTTGAGTATATTAAAGAAAAAAGGGGGAAAAAATAAACAAAAAGGTTTATAAACTGATACTTCGTTATATAAGATAAATATATATACTTCAAGGTATTATAATAATAACCCTTGGAAAAGAGTTCTGATCAGATTAAACCTGTTTTGAGGATTTTAATATGGAAAGACAAAAACCAATATATGCGCAATGCAGAATTTGCTTTAAAAAATATGACATGGTAGAATGGGGTGTTACCTGCCCTAGTTGCACAAAAAGCAAAGATAATAAAAACAAGAAGAGAAAGTATTAATTGAATATTTTATTATTAATTGAGATATTTAGAATAATTATACTAAATCTTCTTCTTTAATATCTATTAACCTTCTTAATATTTTTAACTTTAATTAATAGAAAAGAAGTTATGAGATTATTTTTAAATATTTGATACGATCATCTTTTTTTAAAAGTTGAAGCATAAGGATATAAAGAACTATGAGAGCTTAATGCTTCTAAAATTTCTTCTATTCCTACATAAACTTCAATAGGAGCGCAAGTAATGATTGCATTCCCTGGAAATTCAATAGCATGAGGTAATAAAAATCTTCCTGCATATCTTTTTGGATTAGTGAGACTTAAATGCTTATAATCAGATTCAATATACAAATTTCCGTCTTCAGTTTCTACTCTTAAAGTATTTTCTGATTTACCAGGTTCCTTAAAATGAACTTTTTTTGCAATTGATACAATACCACTATCACTACTATCATCATTTTTTGCAATTAATAATACTAAATCTCCTGGTCTAACATTTACTAACCTTCTTGTTATATCTGAAGTCATAATGATTCAAAAAGAATTTAATTTAAATATATTATTACACTAAAGAATATATCTTATTCTTTTTTATCTTCTTTTTTTGGTAGAAGTTCATCGAACTTTTTTTCACCTTCTTTTATGACTTTTGTATTGATCTGTATTGTTTTTACTGATATTTCTTCTCCTCTCAAAGTCTTTTTAAGCCTTAGGCCTTTTCTTTTATCTTTCATACCAGGACCGAATGTAAGAAGTTCCCTATGGTATATGCTTCCTTCAAGGCCTTTAAAACCTGGTATTCCAGATATGTCTGATGTACCTGTTATCTCTAGTTTATAACCATCAAGGTCAGGGGATATTTCATTACCATCTAGTTCTTCACCTATTTTTTTACCTAATAGGTCCTCATTTTCACTTTCTATCTTATAAGTCTTATCCTTATGAGATACATTAATTTTAAATGCCATAAATATTTATTGAAAGAGGGGTTTAAAAGACTTTCCATCTATCTACTTCATAATAATTATGAACTTTAATATATAAATCTTTATAATTACCTATAATATTTTTTAATACAGAGTAAAAAATAAAATCAAAAAAACAATCCACCACACCCTAAAGGTTTTTTGCCACAGCTAAAAAATCGCCTGCTGGCGAGTGTGGTTTGATTGGCCCTTGTTTTTAGGATGCGCACGAAAACTTTCAGAAGTTTTCGGCGCCACAAAATTTTC
>JAUYDD010000007.1 GCA_030704765.1 Nanobdellota archaeon
TTGTTTTTAGGATGCATGAAAATTCTTTCAGAAGAATTTTCTGCACAGAAAATTGCATAAAACAATTTTCTTGTGCTCGGAAATTGAATGCAGGTAAACTACCTCATCTTAAAAGATGAGGTTTTCAATTTCCGACATAATAATGCTGATATATGGCACAATGACAGTTGCCTTGTTTGAGACAGAACTTTGTTCTAGATGCAGAGGAAGGGGGTTTTGTAAAAGACCTTGCAAAATATATTCAAAGATAAAAGATTTCACGCCAAAGACCCGCACTCATTTCTCAGGTTTGTCTCCTCCTGAAATATTTGTTGGAAGATTCAATTACCCAAATATACAAGCAGGAATTTTATCACCTGACGATCCTGAATTGACAGAAACAGAAGATATGGGGATGCCTGAGATATGGCATGAAAAAAGATTATCAATAAGCACAATACTTTCTAAAAGAAGCAAGCTAATATATGGAAAATTCAAGACTGAGATAAAAAAAGCAAATATAAACAATAAATTTGTAAACACTATGCAAGAGATATCTATGGCTTATAAAAAAGTCTCAACTGAATTTTTTTTAAAAAAGCCCCCTCAAATGACTTTTGAAATAAATAAGCATACTCCTATTATAGGCAATCCCGCTCAATTAGAAAATATAAGATTAGAAGAAAATCCGAAAGTATTGCCTAAAGTCAATTATTTGGTATATGATACTGATGCTAAAGCAACAACTTCAATAAATGAACTTTATTCTTCTAATATACCTATAACAAATATTAATAAGATACTTTCAGCAGGATTACTAGGTTTAAAAATTAATAGAAAACTGGTTCCAACAAGATGGTCAATAACAGCAGTAGATGATACCATATCAAAAGAATTATTAAAAAAAATTAGGTATTATCCTGAAATATCTGAGATATTGTTGTTTAATTCAGAATACAATGGAAATCATTATGAAATTATCCTGTTACCAGATAAATTTAGTTTTGAAGTCATAGAAGCTGAAATGAACAATGGTTTATGGAACATGACTGGAAAAATATCAGTTATGCAAGATTTTGAATTTTTTCATGGAAGAAAGACTTATGCAAATGAAGTAACAGGTGCATATTATGCAAATAGACTTGCGCTTTGTGAATATCTAGAAAGAATAAAGCGTCAAGGAACTGCAATATTCATGCGTGAAGTAAGTCCTGAATATTATGCGCCTTTAGGTGTTGGAATATTAAGAGAAATAACAAGAGAAGCTTTTAAGAATCCTCCTGAAAAGTTTGCGACAATAGATGAAGCATTATTACAAGCTAAAAAAAGACTTGCCTCACCTATACAGACCTGGACTTCTTGTTCAGTTTTATTAAAAGAGTTTGGAAAACAAAAAAAACTTTTAAAATGGTTTTAACCTATTGCAGTAATCAAAATCCCTTCAATTATTCCTGCAATAACAAGCAGAGGTATTACTATAAATATAAAAACAAATAAAGAATCTTTAAAATTCTTGAATATTTTCTCTCTTAATACAGGATTCACTAATGTAATAATAAAAATCATTGGAAAAGCAACAATTACAAATATTATAGAAAATATTGCCAATAAACAAAGAAGATATTTGTTTATACCTTTATTATAAAAACCATAAAAATCATATAATAAAGATATTCCGAGTTTTATGCCTAATGCTACAGAAATCATTATAGCTGGAATTTCAAAAATTCCATGAGGCAAAAGCCTCCATAATACTAAGATACCTGCAGAATTCGATGCTTTGTTTGCTACAAAACCTACAATATAACCATTGACAACTAAAATAGATATTGGAACTATAGCAAATACTAAACCTAATATAAAACCAAAAAAAGCACTTTTTGCATTATTTGTGATTATGAATGCGATTAGTTCATATAATCCCAGACCTTTTGTTTGATTGACTATCTGTTCTATTAATTTTATTATTTCTTCCTGGAATAAATAAGGATAAAAATATCCAAATAATCCTGTGAACAAGAATAACAAGAATGAAAATAGAACATAATATCTTAAGCTATAAAGATAAAGAAAACCCCTTTTGATATTTCTATTAATAGTATTCCCATTTAAATTTCTTTTTTCAATAGCCCTTTTTTTAGTTTTTTTCTTCATGTAATTATAAAACAATATATGTTTTTAAACATGATTATTAAATACTAATAACCAAAAAAACAATCTACCACACCCTAAAGGTTTTTTGCCACAGCTAAAAAATCGCCTGCTGGCGAGTGTGGTTTGATTGGCCCTTGTTTTTAGGATGCTCGAGAATTGAAAACTGTAACATTTGCTATGACCACATGATAAATCATGAGGTTTTCA
>JAUYDD010000191.1 GCA_030704765.1 Nanobdellota archaeon
GGTTTTTTGCCACAGCTAAAAAATCGCCTGCTGGCGAGTGTGGTTTGATTGGCCCTTGTTTTTAGGATGCTCGAGAATTGAAAACTGTAACATTTGCTACGACCTCACGATAAATCATGAGGTTTTCAATTCTCGACATAAAAAAATCATTATTAATTAAATCATCTCTTCGCGAAAGTTCTCGCAACAATTAAAGGAAAAAGAATTGTAGCATCTCCAAAGACTTTTATTGATTCTGAATCTTTTTTTATTTTTCCCCAGGAAACAGCTTCATCAGGCCGAGCATTTGAATCAGCTCCATCCCATTCTTCACCTGTATTAATATAAACACTATATTCTGCGCCATTTCTCATCATATTTGCATTAAGTATATGATGCTTCATTATTCCAGCACCTAAAATAATTATTCCAGTTTTCTTTTTAGTAATAGTGTATTCATTCAAATCATGGATATCACCAGCAATATCTATTTTAAAATCTGGGTGCTCGTACATGAAAAAATGTATCATATCACCCATACTTCCATCAGTTAAAGCAGGACAATAGACCTCTATATTATTTTTATAACACCAATAATATATGCTTCTCACATCATTTATCTCTTTGCCTAAAATCTTTATGAACTCGCTCACTTTTATTATCTTTCCTGTATTTTTCTGTTCTTGATGCAATCTCTCTAAAATAGGCACAATAAATCCTTCAAACTTGCAATACCTGGAATTAGGAACATAGATATTTCCAATCCTGCCTATGCCCTGTTTTTTCAATAATTCCCCTGAACTTGAAAACTCTCCTAAAACAAAATCTCCAAGGCATTTGATGATATCTTCTTCTATGCCTCCTGCTGTTGTAACAATTACATTGACTTTTTTATGTTCAGCTAGATATCTGAATATCTCTCTTAATCCAGAACTTACCATATTAGAGGTATATCCTAAATAGATTGTAACTTTTTCATCAATCATCTTTTTTACTATATCCATAGCTTTTGCAAAATGAGTTGCTTGAAAACCTGTTGATAAATAACTATCCAAGATTTTTTCATAATCCACACCAGAATTAAAATCATATCCTTTTATAGAAACTCCATTTATTTCTTCTGAATTAAATAAAACATTTTTTCGAGCTGTTTTCTCATTGCTGTTTAAAGATTTTTTATTTGCCATCCATATAAAATAAATTTAATAGAAATATATCTAAGACTAATTTTCTGGTATTGCTAGACAATCCTCAATTAATCTTAATCTATCCATGTTTTTTATAATAAATAATGCTTTAAAAATCTAACTATAAAGATTAGTAGGAACATTTCCCTATAAATTTGGGAAATCTGCAGGATTTGTAATCTTTTTCACCACTTCTTAACCTTTGCTTGCCCATCCTCTCTTTCATTTTTGTGCACTAACAATAGAAATTAGAAAATCAGGCTGTCCGCAAGGCGACTGATTTTTAATAATTTCTGATTTTTGCAGAGCAAAAATCAGCAAATGTTCAACCACTGAAAAAAAATATATATTTATCTATCAGGCAATTTCTTTTTTTACTAACTCTTCTATTTTTTCCTTGAATTTAGGAAGATCAGAAACACTCATCTTAGCACCAGTAGCATTTTTATGGCCTCCACCAGTAGCTCCTTCAATACCTGATATAGCTTCTAGCGTCAAGGTCCGGATATCATTTCCACCTCTTAAAGATAGATTAGCTACATCACCAGAAATATATACAACAACTATTATTTTACCCGGATACTCATATAAAAGCTGGTTAGCTAGACTTGCACTAAGACTAAGGTTTCCACCATATTGAAAATAGATTACTTTTCCTTCTGATTGAGCTCTAGCTTTTTCCATCAGAATCTGGTATCTATAATTAATCTCGTTAAATCTTTTCAGTATCTGTTTTGTCTTAGGATTCTCCTCTAATACATCCATAGGCCCTTTTACAGATATCATGAACTTGGTCATGTTGACTACATTAGTCAAAGAGTCCTTTAATGAAAAATCTAGTATCCTTGCTATCCTGCCTATCTCTGAGTTATATAAAAGGTCAAAAGCAGAATTCGGATTTTTCTTTCCAAGTTCAGGATAATTTTTTTCAAATTCTGAATAAAAATCCGGCATGAATGAGTCACTTATATTTCCTATTAAAGCAAGCCATAGGTCTTCTTTTCTTTTAGTTATATTATAACTGATATAAGATACAGGCTCGTTATTACCGTCTGTATTTATTGGATTATAGTAGTTTATATAATCGTTCAGGGGTTTTTCTACTTGATGATGGTCTATCCAGACTACAGGAAGATTGTCTCTTTTTGCTTTTTCAATAAAATCCTCTGAAACAATCGGTTTATCTAATATAAATATATAATCTGGCCTAAGTTCTACAACTTTCCTATAATAACTTATATTAAGGTCTGGAAAAGACCTGATTACAACGCCCTTTCCCCTGCCTATATATCTTCTTAATAAAAGAAAACTAGTCAAGCCATCATTATCATTATCAAAAAAGAATAGGGGATTTTGAGCCCTATCTAAATGAGCTTTTATCTCTTCAATTTGTTTCTCATCTAGCATATGATTTTCAAAAGTGAGCTAATATATAAATATAACTTGTCTTAAAAATAATCAACCTTATATAACTTTAAAATCAAATTACAATATTTCTACATCATTTTTAAAAGATTAAATGTATAAAACCTCCAATAAATCGTTTATTCAAGATCAAAAAAACAATGTGCCACCACACACTAAAGTGTGTGGTTTGTTACAGGCACTTGTTTTTAGGATGCTCGAGAATTGAAAACTGTAACATTTGCTACGACCACATGATAAATCATGAGGTTTTCAATTCTCGACATAAGAGTTAAATTTTTAAAATGATAATTACTATGTTATTATATATAAAAGGACAATATGGAATTAGTCAACATTGTTTCAATAGTGCTCGTAGTAATAATACTGATAGTGGTTATACTTTATCTTATTTATGCTAATAGGAAACTTACAGAAAAAATAAGGACAGCTAAACAGAGGATTAATTATTATAAAGAAAGGCTAGCGAATATAGAATATGACAATCGTGCCCAAAAGGGTGTTGAAGAACTGGATAAGATAGCGCGAGATTTTTTAAAAGAAAAACTAGACCTTGACTACAATCTAACTTACAAGGAATTAAAAGAAAAATTCAAAAAAGAGTCAAAAGCAAAATATTCTGAATTCTGCAAATTTATGTCAGAACTGATGTATTCTGACAACAGGGTAGATATATTGAAACTAAAAAAAGCAATCAATATTCTGCAGGATATTATTGAAGACTGGGATATAAAATTATAACTTAAGTTCAACAGATGTGAACTCAAGATTAAAACAAAATTTCTATAAATATATGCCAATTATATTTATAAGCATATTTTTTAGCAAGAATATTCCCATAGCAAGAATAATAAGATATATTGAAAGGTCTATTGGTCCGAGCCTTTTTGCAACTTCTACAATTTTGTAAAAAGAACTTTTCATACTATCAGGATTACTGACTAAAAAATATTCTCCAGAAGTATGATAAGCTAAGCTTTTTAAGCTGTCTTCATCAAGTTTTGATATGCCATACTTTGTCGCTCCACCTCCTAAAGTTCCTACACCGAAAGTATATACAACAATACCTTCGTCTGTTGCAATCTTTACTACTTCATTCATATTGCCTACATTTATTTGGCCGTCACTTAAAAGTATGATGGATTTATACTCTTCATTTTTTAATAAAAACGAAGATATTGTCACAGCTTCTAAAAGGTCAGTCCCTCCAAAACTTGTTGTCTTAGCATTGGTTATAGCATTTTTCAATAATTCCTTATTTGTTGTCATTTCTTGTTCAATTTTTGTGTTTCCTGAAAAAGTAACAAACCCAATTTTAGAGTTTCTTGGAAGCTTGTTTATGAATTCTATAGAGTTTATTTTTGCTATTTCAAACCTGTTTGGAGACAGGTCTATTGCCTCCATGCTTTCTGAAGAATCAATAGCAACTACATAAGAAAATTTGCTTGAATCTATGTTCATATACAATGTCAAGCCTGCTAATGAAAAAACTAATGAAAGCACCAATAATATGTCTAAAATAAGCGTAACTATGTTTTTTGAATAAAGATCTATGCCTTTTATCCTAGCCATAGCTTCAAAATTAGCGAACTTAACTGATTTTGACCTGATGTGCCTGATATTGTAAAAATGGAAAAAAACTAGTATTGGAATCAAAAACAGCAAATAAATATAAGATAACCTAGTAAAAGCAAGATACATTTTAACCTCTTTTTTTCTCATCTACCCTTCTTTTTAAAAAAGTAGCTAAGTTTAATACAAAATCTTCAGCTGTTGACAGCTCTAAAAAATCTATATTAGATTTGATTAATATATTTTTTAAAGTCTCTAATTGCTTTTTAGAGAATTGCTCATAGGTATTTTTTGCAATCATAGGGTTTATTATGAGCTTCTCTCTTGTTTCTGGATCTTCAATAACAATTTCCTTATTCAGATCAGGTAAGGTATTGTCCAACGGGTCTCTGACTATCAAAGCAATTGTCTCGTACATAGCACCTATCTCTTCAAAAGTTCTAATATAGCTCCCATCTACTCTCAGGAAATCTGAGACTATTATGACAAGTGAAGTATCCTTATGTATTATATTTTGTGCAGATTCAATACACATGCGAATATCAGAACTTCCACCATAACTATTAGAATCAACAAGATTGCTCACGAATATTTCAAATTGTTTTTTCCCTCCATTAGGAAAACTCATGCTAATTATTTTGTTTGAAAAAAGCATAAAACCTATCTTATCTCCAGCATTGATCATTGTATTGGATAAAGCAGATACTAACTCAGTAGAATATTCACATTTTAATTTTTCTTGTGAACCAAATACCATATTTTCAGATACATCTACAAGAAACATAATCTTTAAGTCTCTTTCCTCAATATATTGTTTAGCAAGAAGAGTATTAGCCCTAACACTAGCTTTCCAATCTATAGAACTTGCATCTTCATCAAGTGAAAAACTCCTATAGCTGTCAAACTCAAGGCCTTTTCCCCTTAATAAAAGTTTAAAGAATATTTTTTTTGGCAGTATTTTGTTTATCAATGATTCGAATCTTTCTATGCTTTTCGGAATATCTACGTTTAATGCATTTCCCATTATACCCTTATCTCATTAAGAATCTCCCTTACTATATCTTCAGGAGAAATATTTGATATAGTAGCTTTATAAGTAAGGATTATCCTATGCCTCAATATATCAAAAGAAACTGCCCTTACATCCTCAGGTATGACATAATTCCTTCCATCCATCAATGCCTTGGCTTTAGAAGCAATATATAATGCAATAGATGCTCTTGGACTTGCTCCATATGCAATTGCTTCAGAATATTTAAAAGATTTATCTCTTGTTTTTTGTACTATAGCTAAAATATAAGACTTTATATGGTCGCTTAAATACACCTCCTTGACAAGTTCTTGCATCTTTAATATATCTTTAGGATTTATGACTGGTTTTATTGAAAAATCATCAAATTTTTTTATTGTAATATTTTCTTCCATTACTCTTCTTTCTTCATTAAGAGAGGGATAAGTCATGATTATATTGAATAAGAACCTGTCTACTTGAGCTTCAGGTAAAGAATATACTCCTGCACTTTCCAAGGGATTTTTAGTAGCCATAACAAAAAAAGGATTAGGCAATTGGAAAGTTGTCTTTCCTATAGTTACTTGTTTCTCCTGCATAGCTTCAATCAAAGCAGATTGTGTCTTAGGCGGACTCCTGTTGATCTCATCAGCGATTATAAAATTTGCAAAAATAGGGCCTTTTACTACCTCAAAGCCTTTTTCAGGAGTATAAGAAGTGATACCTGTAATATCTGTTGGAAGAAGATCTACTGTGAATTGTATCCTTTTTACTGAACATCCAGTAGCCTGGCCTAAAGCTCTTATAGTCAAAGTCTTGGCTATTCCTGGAACTCCTTCTAATAATACATGACCATTGCATATAAGCCCTAATATAAGGCCCTCAACAACATTATCTTGTCCAACAATAATCTTGGAGATTTCAGTTTTCATCTTATTTATTATGCCTGAAAAATATTTTATTTTCTTGTCATTTGCAGTTTCAAAACTGGATTTTTTTGTATCTTTATATTTATAATCAGACCTATTGTCATTTTCTTTTTGTTCTAATGGTTTTTTATGAAGTATTGACTCTTGATAATCTTTTTTATCAACAATCTCTCTTGATTTGTCATCATTTAATCTCATTTTCATCAATTTAATCTCTTTTTCTTTAGATACTTCTTCATTTTTATGAGAAAATAATTCCTTGATATCTGTTGGGATATATTCAGTTATTTCTACATCAGGTCTATCTATATCAGGAAGGGCTGATCTTTCTTTTTCTTGAATGATATGCTTTGATAAATCTTCCTTAATCATAGGTTTAAATAGTGGAGTTTTTACATAATCCTTTATTATCTCTATTTCTGGTTGTTTGAAATCCTCGATTTTTCTTGGTTCAGCTTTGAATTCTGGTTCTTTTATTAAAACCTGTTTATTTTTAACAATGTTGTTTCTGTTTTCCCCATTGTCAGAATTGAGATTCATTGGTCTATAAAACTGGTTCTTATGGCTTAGAAATGAAAAGTTTTTTTTCTTTTCTTTTCTTAGGAAATCCTTTCTCATCTCATCTTCAATCCTCTGTTTTATATCAGTCTCTGAAAATATTCCTCTCTTGTATCTCTCTTCAATCTTTTTCAGCCTTTTTTTCAGGTCCTCTTCTTCTTTTTGTTTTTTATAACTTCCCATTTGCCTTTTTTTTCAATAATTAAAATGAAATAATCTTATTAAAGGTTTTTATTATCTATTCTTTTGAAATCTCCTCCTTTTTATCCCATAATATATTATTCCGAGTATAAAAGATCCAAGTGTAGTGATGATTATATATTCGTTTACACTAAGTTTATCCAAAAGTTTTTCTTCAGGCAAAGAGACTTGAGATATGTAATCTTTGCAACTGTTCACGACATATTCAGCTTTAGCTCTTGCATCTCCATAGTTGCCTTGTTCATAAGATTTTTTTGCTTCATTCAATATTTCTGTCAATTCCATGCAATTAGGGTTCTGGACAAGGAATTCTTCTGTGAACAAGATATATTTTTTAGCATTTGTTTCATTGACTTTCTGGAGGTTTATATATATTTTAGCCCAATCACTATAATGAGGGTCTTCAACACTAGCATTGACGAGTATCTCATAATCACCTGAAAGTTGATTTGTATCAAAATATACATACATAGTTACATTAGTTCTTTTTCCAGCTTCTAAGACAGTGAAAAAATTCCTGTCAAGAGTTATATTCACATAGTTTATTTGTGACCCATTTTTCAATCCTATTGTTTTCAAGGTTATCCTATTTAAGTCTCTGGTTCCGCTATTATGAAGCACTAAAGGCACTTTTATTCTTTGTTTATTGAATGCTGAAACAGGGCCTGGAGTTATGATTTTCAATGCAACAGGATTAGTCCCACTGCTTCCACCACCACCCCCACCTCCTGCAGAAGGAACAGAAACAACCACAGGAGTAGTGTTTACTGTAAGTTCAACACTGAAGTTATTGCTAGTGACATTCCTGAGAATATGGGAAAGGTTTGTTTCATTGAATTCAAATCCTGTTATGCTATAATTAAAAAAAGCATCTATTGTTGAAGAAAATGTTATGTTTGGCAAACTTCCATTTGTCCAGTTTTTTATAGAAACAGTAATGTTGCTTGAAAAATTAGATCCATTCAGGATTATTGAATTGTAAATAAAGCCTATGCTCTGGTTATTGGAACTAGATAATGCATCATAATCCATGAAATAATCAGATAAGCTGATTATCTGGGGAGAACCCCCAGTCACCCTCTTAAGAGCACCTCCTATAGCTCCTGAAAAAGACAATGGAGAATTGGAATGATTGATTGTCATGTTCCAATTAAAAGTCAGGTTTACATTAGTCCTATTTAAAAGTAAGCTGTCACTTGGATATACAAACAAGGTAAGGTTCAAAATACTGGAACTTTCATTCCTAAAATCAGGTGTAAAACTTATTGTAAGATTAGTTGAATTTCCATAATAACTATAGTTCTCAACTATACTTGCTATGCTCCTGTTCTGAATATATACAGAGTAAGAAAGATTGTTCTGCATGCTATGATTTACATTAAAGGTAAGATTTGTAGTGATGTTTTCAACAGCATTAAATGTATAATTTATATTTGGAGAGATAATTACAGGAATATCATAGACATAGATAAAAAAACTGTCATAATCAATCATACCTGAAGAATCATTTACAGTTATATTAAGTCTATATAAACCTCCTTGGCTAGAATTAAAAGTTATATTGAGTTCACCAGTTGAAAAATTATATATGCTTTGATTGTTATTTATAAAATCGCTCCCATTTATAAAATTATATCTAAAAGTGAAATTATTGTTACTATTAGAGGAATTTCCATCCTCAATATCTGTTGCATTTAACCTGATATATAAACTCCTATTAACAGCACTAGTATAATTTGATAGGTTGATAAGAACAGGAGCATGGCTAACAGCAAAAACAGTTAGATTAAAATTGATATAGGAATAAGAGCCATTATTATCACTTATATTTATAGTTATATTATAACTTCCTACATCGCCTTTTTTAGGAATAAATATTGCTTCAAATTTAGAGCGATTAGCATTCATGCCGGATTGAGTAGGAAAAGCATTGTTTTTTGTAAAATTAAATAAACTAGAATTCACACCAGTAATAGTTATATTTACATTAATGTTTTCATTATAATAAGATTTTTGAGATGTGGGTATTCTAAAATCATCATCTTGTATCCATAAATCAATAGAAGTATAATTATCTTCTGAAAGGTTCATATTTGAATTACTATCTCTTGAGCCATTTGTTAAAGTAAGTGGCCTTTCTATGCTAGGAAGGTCCTGAATATTGTAAATTGTGAAATTAAATACACTAGCATTGACTAAATAACCATCAGAAATATTTATTGTGACTAAATGCTGGCCAATATCTTCATCAACTGGAGTGAAATTAATCTGTCCTGTTGTTGAATTTAAATTAAAAGAGGGAAAATTTGTATCGTTATTATAAGAGAAAGTCAAACTATCATTCTCAGGATCACTGACATTCATGCTAAGATTAAAATAAGTCTGATTGTTTTCGAATATATCTATATTTGTTGACAGAGGCAATCTCCACAATGGGGCATTATTATTAAGAATCGATAGATTGAACATCTTATAGTCAATTCGACTGTTCTTGTCATTTATTGTTATGTTTATAGTATAATTTCCAAAGGAGGTTGTATTTGGAGTGAACTCTATTTTCGCATCTGTCCTATTTGTGCCTGAAACAGGCATGTTTAGTATCTGGACACTGAAATCATTTATAGAGAAAAGCTGTTGAGAAAGTTGTGACCTATTATACACTTTTACACTGAAATTTACACTCTCGTTATATCCTCCTCCATTCTCATTTTTATCAGGAATGAGGAAATCATTATCATAAGAACTTAAATTTATTCTTGTTAAAAGATTGATAGATGTAGTTGCACTATTTATGCTGGATAAAAAAGGCAGGCTATTATAGGTCCTATTGACATAGAGAGGTATAGTGACACTAGAACTTGAGTTGTAATTTATATCTATAACAGAAAAATTAATGCTCCAATTTCCAATCTCTGTTTTTTGAGGAGTGACGTTTATAATTACAGTTTTTATATTGTTCTGGGATATTGTCTGGTTAAAGGCAAAGAACCAGCTTGAATTAGCTACTGATGCTTGATAATTTGCAAGACTGGCTATAGAAGTTATATTAAGGGTGTCGTTATTTCCTTTAGTAGATATATTTATTAAACAAGTGTTTGATGAATTTTCATAAAATACTTTATTCATGCAATCTGATGCATTTATTTCAAGATATGCATAAACCTCTATTGTAACCAATTGGCTATAATAACTAGTCTTATTAGAAAAATAATTACTGGAACAGAATCCAGAAGTGCAATTGCTGTAATTTCCAGCACTATCTCTTACAGATATATTCAAATAATATACACCTACATCATTTCTAGTTGATGAAAAATTCATAACAGAGGATTTGTTTGATATGAAAACAGGATAAAACAAAGTGCAATTATTCCCCCTAGTGCTCCAGTTAGCTAGAGTGCAATTAGTGAATGTCACATTGAACATCAATGGATAATGTTCATCTTCATCTGATGCATTCAGGTAATATGTGAAAATACTTCCATAAGTTACATTATATTGATTATTGATATTAGTGAAAATAGGTGCATCATTTGTAGCATTTATTATGAAATAGAAGTTTCTTATTGTCCCTTCGCCATTCTGATTTTTGACTTTCATCGCAACAGTATAATTTCCAGTCTGATTGTCATTAGTTGAATTTATATTCATGACTCCTGTGCTTGAATTAAGAGAAAACCAATAATAGAAACTAGAGTTGAACTGGTTAGGATAAAGGCTTGAAGATATGTTTTCAAAAGAATAGGTTGGGGTGATATCTCCACTCTCATTTGTCACATTTGAACTGAAATTATAACTGAAGATGCCATTATCTTCAGATAAATATGAACTGGTTCCAGAGGTATGAAAATAATAACTGATAACAAAATCTAACATGAATAAGACTGCAAATACTAGTATCAAAAAATAAAAGAATTTCTTTTCATTTTTCATTAGTTTAAATGTCTTTTTATTTTTTATCATTTTTCTTCATTTCTCCTTTAATTTTTTTTAAGAATTCGTATACAGCCTGGTCAATGAACTGTTTTTTATTTACAAACCTATATTTGTTTTCCTCTTTTACTATGATAGCATCTATTTCATTTAGTAAAGTGGAATCTATTTTAACTACAGAGTCCCTGGTTGAATCCCTCATTTTTAGTAACCTTTAGTAACCTTTAATAACTTAAAATTACTAATAGTAACTATATATAATAACCCGGCTATTTAAACTCTTCTTTTTTACTCTCTAATCTTTTTTGTATCTTTTCGTACCTGTTCTTGATGACAAGATATTCAATTGTTAAAGAGAATATTGTTACAAGCACTAAGATAAAAAATCCGATTATCAAAAACATCCAATAATCTTTTAAGGACTTGTTTTCCAGACATTTAGGGCAGTTTCCATCTACTTTATTAACACAATCTATTTCATCCTCGTCAAAATTCTTGACACCATCATAGCAATAAGGGCAATATTTTGTTCCGAGGCTGATTTGTATATCCAGTCTTTCTTTTCCATAACTTAATCTAGAAATGAGGTTTTCATTTTCATAGATTTCAAGATAATCTCCAAAACACACTTTATTTTTTTTAAGAGAAATAATAACTTTGGATTCACACGCTCTTTTTTCAATAAAAAATTCTTCTGATGTAAAATTCTTGAATATACATAATCTTTCTTGTTCTTCTTTTAATAATATTGATTTCCTTAAAATATCTTTTAAACTATAAAAAGCAGAACATTTACTCCATGGTCCACAACTAGGATTAGGATATATAATAGAATAATTAAAATAATCTTCTTTTAAATATATTTCTTCTTCAACAATTCCTGAATCATTAAAGCTATTGTTCATTTGTAATAGCTGGGTCATGTCGATGCTTTGGTTCTTTATTATTGATTTATTTTGTTTCAATGGGCTTGAAAAAGAACTTCCACTGCTAGTAGTTACGACATTTGTTGGAGCAATATAAAGGATGCTAAATCCAGTATATTCACTATTATTAAAGTTTCCTGAATTGTCATTGCACGAGAACCTGACAATATACTCTCCATTTGACAAAGAAGATAAGCTGTGATAAAAATAAGTAGAATTATAGTTTGACATTGAATAATTGCTTGACCAGTTGTTTAGTGAAAAAAGGCAATTGCTAAGATTTTCATTTGAATTTATTCCAAATATTATATTATTAGTATCATAAATCATATTCAATGGAGAGGTTATATTAAGATTAGGTTTAGTAATATCTATTACGAAACTTACAAACTCTGAATTATTTATATATCCAGAACTGTCATTACATGAAAACTTTGCAATATATTCTCCCTCTGAAATAGAAGAATTTGTATAATTGAAATGGCTTAGGTTTATATAATTCATACTATAGTTAGTTATCCAATTATTAAATGTTATTGAACAATTGCTAAGATTTTCATCTGCAACTACATCAAAATTAATAGAAAGATTGTTCCTATAATATCTGCCACTAGGATTTATAATAAGATTAGGCGGTTCACTATCATTTCCTAAGAACACACTATAATTTGACCATGAACTTATATTGAACATGATTGTATCAGAATACATTGTTGTCAGATTATAGCAACTGGGTATTGTGCTTGAATTGCATTCATTCCCATTTCTAAGAAGTTTCCGATTCTTGTAATTAGTCAAAGCAAGATTATAAAAAGTTATTCCAGCACTTCTGTTCAATCCCAGATTATTAGAAACATTAACTACCATAGAATTGTACAATATCCTTATCTCCTGGCTTAGATTGTTGCCTGAACCATTTAGGTTATACAAAGTTATTTTTCCATAAGTAGTATTTTCAACAGTTATATTGCTAGTTCCAGAAATATTGTAATTTGTTATAATCTGATTAATAAAACTAAGATTATCGACAGGATAATTATTGTCTATGAATATATTATATCCTGAAGTGCTAAAAGTATTATTTTTAATAATAGAATTATTAGGGCTTGCAAAAATAAAATAAATTCCATAGCTGCTCGTGCTAGATAAATAATTATTTGATATATATTCACTGCCAGAAGGGCCATAAATAGATATTGCATATGAACTTGAAGTTATATTATTATTGCTAAAATTATTATTAAATGAACTGCATAGATTTATTCCTTTTCCACTAAATTGAATAATAGTGTTATTATAAAAAACACTGTTTGTAACAGAATAAGGGCAAGCAGGCTGGTCAATAGCAGAACCTGAACTTCCATTTATAATGCAATTTTTTATAATAATATTAGAATAATCAGAATCATTGAATTTAATTCCATAGAAATTATGATTAATTGCATATCCATTGCAATTAAGAGTAATGCCTGAACTGGTGATATTAAAGCAATTTCCACTAGAATTCACGCTTTGGTTCAAAGTATATGCCCCTGCAGTATTTAATACTTGACAGGAATCAATTTCTCCAGGTATTGATAACATATGAAATGTATCAATAGATTTACCAGTAAAAACAAAAGAAAGATTATAAAATAATAAGATTAAAATAACCAATACAAAAAATCCTAGAAAATAGGACAGATAAGGGATATAGTTTCTTTTTGGTTTATAATCTTTTAAATACTTTGAAATAACCTTGCCATTTTTATCCCTATAACTTTCATAATAATAAGGGCCGCATAACTTCCCATTCCTTTTTATATATCTTTTATACACCATGCCTCTGTTTTTCTACCTCTTTTTTGTAGTGTAACAATAAAAAAACTTATAATCAGTATACTTATACTACACTTCTAATTTTAATAATCAAAACAGATTTATAAATACTATTATCAAAAAAACAATGGGCCACCACACCCTAAAGGTTTTTTGCCACGGCAAAAAATCGCCTGCTGGCGAGTGTGGTTTGATTGGCCCTTGTTTTTAGGATGCTCAGAAATTAAAACAAACTAACATCCACATCTTAAAAG
>JAUYDD010000201.1 GCA_030704765.1 Nanobdellota archaeon
GCTCGGAAATTGAATGCAAGTAAACTACCTCATGTCAAGAACCATGGAATAAATTCCATGGCGTGTTTGGTTCTTGAGCATGCTCCAAAATGCCTTCTCTTTCTATCCATTAAAATAGATAGGTATGAGAAGAGCATTTTGGACATCTTAAAAGATAAGGTTTTCAATTTCCGACATCAAAAAAACATAATAATTATTCTATTCCAATCTTGCATAAATATATTAATGACTTAATGTTTTTTTTCTTATGAAGGATAAGATAAAGGAATATTTTATAGAAGCGTCAAGACACCTAAAAATTGCTGACCATATAATCTATATCACTTATCCATTGGTAAATGAAAAACGCTTGTTATTGAAAGTATTAGAAGAATTAAGCAAATCAATTGATTATGCTATAAAAGCTATAGTAAGGTTTGAAACAAAAAACAAACTCGAATCTAATGAAATATTTTATCTAGACTATTCAAAAAAATATCTAAATGAAGAAGAATTAAAAATAGTAAAACAGATAAATGAATTGAATAATAGGCATAAAGATTCAGCTATAGAATTTCCAAAAAAAGAGAAAATAATCATTATGGCAGATAATTTAGATATACATGCTTTAGATATAAATACTTTAAAAACCTATTATATGTTCATAAAAAACTTTATTTTAAAAACAAGAAATATTATATTAAACAATCCTTTATAGATTATTTTTATCAAAAAAACAATCCACCACACCCTAAAGGTTTTTTGCCACAGCTAAAAAATCGCCTGCTGGCGAGTGTGGTTTGATTGGCCCTTGTTTTTAAGATGCTCGAGAATTGAAAACTGTAACATTTGCTACGACCACATGATAAATCATAAGGTTTTCAATTCTCGACATCAAAAAAATTTCCTGAAAAAATCGCCTACTCCATCCTGAAGGATGGAGTTTGATCGGCGATTTTTCTGATTCGGAAATTTTTTGGATGATCCAAAATCAAAACCACCAAAAATAACCACATCATAAATGATGTGGTTTTGATTTATGGACATAAAAATAGCTTTATTAACCCTGGAATGATAAAAAGCAAGATTTATATATAAGCTATGCATTAGTTTTTACAATACAGAATATCCTTTTCTTTTTATAATTAGCTAAATTAAAAAGGGGATTGAATATCTAAAACTCAAAAACAAAATGTCTGAAGAACTGGAAAAGATTATAAAAGAAAAAATTAGTGCTGACCATCTTTTGTATGTGAGCATGAAATATACAAAAACATGCGATGTCATGATAAATCTTATAAAAAGATGGAAAATTATGATGGATTATGCTTTTGATGGTATCCTTGATAAAGCTAAGAAAAAAAAATTAATAAAATCCATTCCTGATGCACCAAGACTAAAATTGGATTTATTAAAAGAGACATTTAAGAACAACAAAGAACTCATTGATGCTATTGAAATCTTTGAGATGTTCAAATTAATAGATATATTGAACAAGACCAAAGAAGGAGAGTTTCGAAAAGGTGTTTGTTTAAGAGTTACGTATAAGATGAAAGAGATTCCAATCAACCTTGATAAATTAAAGGAATACTCTGAAATCCTAGAAAGATTTATAAATTACACCAAGTTTTTCCTCTTATCAAAATAGGTTGGAATACCTTCTATAATGAAAAATGGCAAAAGTTTATGCAATATTATCTGGAAAAGGCGGAGTTGGTAAGACCACTACAGCTATAAATCTAGGCATTTCTCTTAATTCTCTAGGTGAAGATGTAGTGATATTAGATGGTAATTTGACAACTCCTAATATAGGCATACATCTAGGCGCTCCTATTGTACCAACTACTTTAAATCATGTTTTGAACGGAGAAGCAGAATTAGAAGATGCTATTTATGAACATGAATCAGGAACAAAGATAATACCAGCTTCCTTATCTTTAAAAGAATCAGAAAGGATTAACTATAAAAAATTGAGTGAAGTGACAAGGAAACTAAAAAGGATAACAAATATTGTTCTTATTGATTCAGCGGCAGGCCTAGGTGAAGAAGCTAAATCAGCAATGATAGCAGCTGATGAGATAATAATTGTCACTAATCCTGAGATGGCAGCAGTTACAGATGCGTTAAAAGCAATAAAACTAGCAGAAGAAATGGGTAAGAACATAGTAGGAGTCATTATAACAAGATATCAAGGAAAAAGCGTTGATATGTCTGTTCCAAATATAAAAGAGATGCTTGAAGTTCCTGTATTAGGAATAATACCTGAAGATGATTCAATAAGAGAGTCTCAGATAATGAAAAATGCAGTCATACATACTCATCCAAGAAGTGCTGCATCAAAAAACTACATCCATACTTCAAGAAGGCTCTTAGGAGCTAGTGAATTCAGGTATGAACCAAAGAAAAAAGGTTTTTTCAAAGGCCTTTTGAATAGTATGGGAATAAAAAGCTATTAGAATCGATATTTTTATCTAATTTACCTAATTCCTCTAGAAACTATTTTCTTATGGAGAAGTTTGAATAATTAATATTCTGAAATTTACAACCTTTAAAAATAGTAAATTTCAGCGTTTCAAACTTCTTATTAGAGAATTTTGGTAATATCAGGAATCTTTTAGATGATTCCTGAGCATCCAAAAAACAATATGATTGTTTTTTTGATTTTGCAAAATTCTCTATAGATAACTGCGTTGGTTATGTCTCAGTATAGTGCAGTTATACAGATAGGGAACTGCAAAATATATGTAACATAAGCTACGCAGTTCTCTATATCTTCATCAACTCACCCTGCAACCAAGTTCAATCTCACCATCTGGTTGCAATAACTTGACTTCTGACTGGTCATCATTTACAGCAGCAAGAAGCATTCCTTTGCTTTCAATGCCTTTTATCCTTCTAGGTTCAAGATTGCAGAATACTATGCACCTTTTGCCTCCTAATTCATCTTTAATGTAATAAGGTTTTAATCCAGCAACTAAAGTCCTTGTTTCTGTACCTAAATCTATCTTTAATTTATATAGTTTATCAGCTCCAGCTACATCTTCAATCTCTAAAATCTCTCCAACTCTTAAATCCAGTTTCTGCCAATCACTGAAACTAACTATTCCTTCAACCATAAAAATCCTAAGATACAGATATTTTTAAAGATTATTATAGCTTATAGTAATAAAACATGAACAAGATGATAATCATTTTGATTATCTCATGTCGGGAACATTGGAAACCGCACCTTTTAAGGTGCGGTCGTTCCCGAACATCCTAAAAAATTTCCCTGTCAAAGAAAAATCGCCGATCAAACCTCCTGCTTTAGCAGGAGGTAGGAGATTTTTCGGGAAATTTTTTTTGATGTTTATACTTACCCTAATAATTAGATTAATTAAACATTAACAACTAAAGTTATTATAAAACATTTCTAGCTCTTCTTCTTTCATACCCCCAATCTAAATCAGGGTCTGTTATATCGATTTTTCTTCTGCTAAAAACAGAAAGATAACTAAAAATTGAAAAATCTCTTAGATTATCAAGAGTAAATCTTCTAGAACCCATCATCATTTTTCCCATTCTATTGCATTCTTCATCAGTTAACAACACTATAGCAATAAGAGGGTCAATTTCATTGTCTCTGAAATATGGTTCAGTCACAAAAAAATCATATACCTTTTTCAATATAGCCCTATTCACAGGATTCTCAATTTTATAATAAACTTCTTCAAACATAAAATTCCTTGTTTTATAAAAATCCCCTGCAACTTGCCCTTCTGTTAACTGAACTATTCCGATTCTTTTGCTTTCTTTAATTAAAGCTTTTAATACATTAAAGTCTCTTTCATCCTGGGTTTTTCCAAGTCTATTGACAAAATCCGGAAGTTTATCTGCATTCAAATAGCCATATCTTATTGAATCATTAATATCTGAAGTAGTATAAGCTATTTTATCAGAGAACATAACAGCATTGTACTCATGAGGAACATTTTTATGCGCTTCTACTTTTCTTGATTTTGTTTTTGAATGAAATAATATGCCTTCTAAAGTCTCAAAGCTTAAATTTAATCCTTTTCCTTTGTTTTCCAACTGCTGCGCAACCACAACACTTGCAATATTATGGCTAAAAGGCTTTCCCATAATTTCAGTTAAAACACTTTCACCTAAATGCCCATACGGTGCATGGCCTATATCATGGCCTGCTGCAATTGCTCTGCAAAGGCTTGTGTTTAAGCCCAGTGCTTGAGAAATATGAACTGCAAGTGCCATGACTTCCTGAGTATGGACAAGCCTGGTCCTTATATAATAATCTTCTGGAGAAGTCATTACCTGTGTTTTAGAACCAAGCCTTCTGTATGAAGGGCATCTATAAATCCTTGTTTCATCTTCTTCAAATGGATTAGCTAAAACCACTTTATAATCTTCTTCATCTCTTCTGCCAACACTTCTTTTTGAATCAAATGCTTCCATTAAATTCTATTCTAAACAAGAATTTTTAAGGATTTGTGTATAATAAAAGTATAATTTATTTTTAAAAATCAACAATCATAAGAATGTCTAATATGGTCAGGCATTAGATGATTTTAAAAAACTCAAAACAATTCTTTAGGAAAATAAATATATTTATATTCTTCATATGCCATTAAAATTTCATAATGATTGATTTGTTTAGGGAATAAACTTCTTAGTTTAAGAACAGTTTCTTGCAGTTCTTCAATGTTTTTAACAAGAAGATAAATTAAAACATTAAACCTTCCAATTGTTTTAACAGCCCATAAGACATTTTCATTATTAGATAAAAAAGATCTAAGTATTTTTTCTTTTTTCTCATCTAAAGAACTTATATTCAAAAGCAATGTATGCAAACTATATCCTAAAGAAGTATAATTTATTATAGGAACAAATTTAATAATAATCTCAGAATTAATAAGATTTTTAATTCTATAAGCTATTGCATCAGCAGATAATTTAACTTTATCTGCAATTTTATATAAAGGAATTGTAGCATTTTCACCTATAATTTTTAATATTTCAATATCTTTTTTATCAATCTTATTTTTATTTTTTGGATTTCTTGTTATTTTATATTCTTTAAAATTCAGGGGAAATCCTTCCTGTATATAAGTTTTTATAACAGTTAATATTTCAAAATCCTGAACAATTCCTGAAAAAGCATTTATTACTTTATTAATCGATAAATCTAATTCCTCTATATTTTTTGCAACTATTGCAATTTCAAAATCAAAATTTCCACTGAATTTTATAATTGCCCTAATAAAAGGATATTTAATTAATCTCTTTAAAAAATTTTTTTCTATTTCTTGTGAAGGATTATTTAAACGTATAAATAAATGGTAATTGTTATAGCTGAATTTATTTATATCCACAATTGTCCTGTATCCCTGAATTACTCCTTTTTTTTCATAATTTTTAATTCTGTAATTGACAGCATCTCTTGAAAGAGCTACTTTTTTTGATATTTGTGTTAATGAAATTCTTGAATTACTAGAAAGAATCCTGAGTATTTTTTTATCTTTTAAGTCTAGTTTAATTTTTTCTATTTTTTCTTTTGCTTGTAAATATCTCATTTTCCTTTTTTTCTACTTTTAAGTATTAACCTAATATTCTTTATAAATTTTTCGGAAAATAATAAATTTTTGATAAAATCTTTCTTATATTTCTAGATCTTATATATCTAGTGAAAGACATAAGCCTTTCCCTAAATAGTCAACGACAAAGTGAGGAAAAATTAAAGTCGTTGACTATAATATAGGAGGAAAAAATGTTAGTTGCTGGATGGTCATTAACCAAAGCTTGTAATTTGAACTGCATTCATTGCTATAATGCTTCTGGAAAACCTTCTCCAGATGAGCTTACTACAGAACAATGCTTTAAGGTAGTGGATAAATTGAAAGATGCTGGAGTAGCTGCTGTTAATTTTGGTGGTGGTGAATGTGCATTAAGGCCTGATTTTATTGATATATGTAAGTACATTAAAGAAAAAGATATTGCAATTTCTTATACAACAAATGGAACAACTTTTTCTATAATAAAAGATCATTTAAATTTATTTCATGATATTGGAGTAAGTATTGATTTTGCTGATGAGGAAAAACATGACTGGTTTAGAGGGAGAAAAGGAGTTTTTAAACAAGCAATTAAAACTCTAGAAATTTTAGTTGAAAAAGGCATTAATAATGAAATTGTAACTTGTTTAACAAATCTTAATTGTTCTGAAGATGAATTGCAAAAATTATACAACTTAGCAACTAATTTAGGTGTGGATTATTGGAGGTTAAATAGATTTAGAAGCAATGGCAGAGGAATTAGGAATGAAAAACTACTAGCTTTGTCTAAACAAGATTTGAAAAAAGCTTATACATTTTTAAGTAAATTTGATAGAAAAGAAGTTTTGACTCCAGAACCTTTATTTAGAGCTGCTTTTGGTGGAACTTATTATTTTGCTGGAGACCCTTCAGGTTTTACTTCATTTAGAATTCAGCATAATGGTGAGGTAAGCCCCTCTGTATTTTTATCAGATTCTGGTGGAAACATAAAAAGTCAGTCAATTTATGAAATAATGAATTCTAGAATTTTTCAAAAAATAAGAAATAGGGATAGAGTTGGAAAATGCAGAAATTGTGATGCTTATATTCATTGCAGAGGAGGAGATGCAGGAGCTTCTTATTTACAATATGGACATTTTAATGGACCAGATCCTTTATGCTGGCTTAATCCAAGACAAAAAAAACCTGGAGTAAAAAGGGGAATACAAGGTGATTGGAATGTTCATGAGCTTTACTTATGCACCCTATATATTCCAACTAAGGAGAAGAAAAATGGACAAAGAAAAATTTAGAACAGTAATGACTTATGGTTTAGGAAATAATCCTCGCCAAAAATATAATGCATTTACTGGGATAAGCATAGCTTGTCCTTTTTTCACCACTCGTCTATATGACGAAGAGTATTATAAAAGGCGCCTTAATTCAAGGGATTTAACTGCTGTTTGCAGATGGGTTTTGGATAGATTTGACAAGTATCTTTTGCTGGTAGGTGATTCTTTACTCCAATTTAATTTTATGGCTTTTTGCAGTATGAGTGAAAAGGAAGCAATTGAAAGGTCCTTAGCTATTGGAAACATCTGGTATGAATTTTGTGCAGGTATTTCAAAAAAGTTTCAGCCAAGGGTTGAAGTATGGAGATGGTCAGAACTAGCTGCAGACAATGAATTCTCCAGATTTATTAATGCTGGCAGGAATTTTGCAATGGCAAATCCTGCTTACAGAAGTGCGCTTCGTGCTCTCGCTATAACCAGCATACCTATAGAATTTGAAGAAGCATCAAAAAGACATAATAAACAAGAACTAGAAAATATATTAGATATTGCTACAAATTATTCAATAGACGAAATAGCTGGACTTTTATACATTTATGAATTAACCAATTATAAGATCAGTGTATCAAAATATGAACCATTACCTCCTGTCAAAGCAATATATGGAGGACATTATCCTGAATTATCTGACGGGCTTGGGCTTAAAAATTTCGGTCATATACAAATTTCAAAAAATGGTAAAAAAATTCATTGTGATGATGAATTCCTTGAGGTATATCATGCTATTAAAATTCTAGGTAGTTTGGAGGTTTTAATATGATGAAAGAAACATATAAAAGAAAACTTCCGAAACTAGATTTGAATGTTACTAACAGATGTAATTTTAAATGTGCGCATTGTGCTTTTGATTCTGGAATTATTAAAATGCCTGAATTAACTTTAGGAGAATTGAAAAAAATATTATCTGATACTAAGAAACTTAGGGGAGAAAGATTTGATATTACCGGAGGAGAACCCTTAGTTCGAAATGATATTGAACAGATTATTAAGATAGGGAAAAATCTCGGATATAAAATAGAACTTGTAACAAATGGCTATCTTTTAGGTAAGAAAAAATTAAAAAGATTTAAAAGTCTAGGTTTAGATGCAATTGCAATTAGTCTTGATGGAAGTAATCCAGAAATTTATAACAAGATAAGGAATCGCAATGATAAAACTTTTCATAAAGTTATAAATAACATTAAACTTTCAAAAAAATATGGTTTTAAAACTAAAGTAAATACAGTTGTTTTTTCTAGTAATCTTGAAGATATTCCTAATATTATTAAATTATGTTTAAGCATAGGAGTTGATGAATATGGAATTTATTATTTCACACCTATTGGAAGAGGTAACAGAAGTAATGAACTTGCAGTTGAACCGATAAAGTGGCTTAATTTTATAAGAACTAAATTAAAACCTTATGAAAACTCTCCTGTTAAAATTTCTTTAGAACTTCCTATAATAGAAAGAGAATATTGGAATAAAAATTTAGGATGTATTGCAAATTGCGAGAAAAGCCATTTACAGATTCTTCCAAATGGAAATACTTATCCATGTGCAATTCTTGCCTCTTATCAAAAACCAGTTGCAAATCTTCATGATTGCTCTATTGGAGATATTTGGAAAAATCAAGAATTATGGAAGAAATATTGGAAAAACTTAAATCAGTTATTCAAAAGATTAGGAGGATATTGTGTTGATTTTCAACACGCGTTTAATATGAAAAATTATGATCTTAAAAAATACAGATTTGTTTGTCCACTAAGAAAATTTAATTTAAAAAATATAAAATGAAACAAAAAGGATTATTAGTTGTTTGTGAAGGGCTTGATTGCTCTGGAAAAACAACTACTATAAAAAAATTAATGAAAAATAATAATGGCGGGTTTATTTATTCAAAAGGAATTGGTTCAGATAGTTGGATTGGAAGAACTTCAAGCAATCATCCTTCAACATTTAGTCTTTTTATAGAACTTGTTTATAATACATTTGCAAGAATAAGGCCTGGTTTGAGAAAAGGAAAAATTGTTCTTCAAGATAGATATGATATTTCAATTACTAGTTTTGTTCCATTAACTGATAGATGGTATAACCAGTTATTTATTAATTTGTTCAAACCTTTTATTGAAAAGCCAGATGCAGTAATTTATTTTCACCTTCCCCTTGAAGAAAGAGTTAAAAGGCTTTATGAAAAAGGAACTCCTTATGAAATTAGTTTAGCTAAAAATCCTAGTCAAATTTTAGCAAGAGAAAGAGAATATGAAATATGGTTCAATAATTTCAGAGGGCCCAAAATAAGGATAAATACTTATCAGAATGATATAGAAAAAACTTCAAGAATAACAAAGAAATTTATTGAGAAAATCGTATCTTCCTAAACCGGAAAATCATATCTTCTTAAAAAGTATCTCACCTTTCTTAATCTCTTTGGTCTTTAAAGTTCTTCCTATCTCCTTATAATCAATCTTAAATCCTATTTGTTTAGAAATCTTCTCGCTTGTAGAAGGAATAAAAGGCCAAAGCAAAATTGCTATTGTTTTTATTGAATCCAGAAGTTCATATAAGACTTTTTTATCATGGCTCTCCCAAGGTTTTTTCTCTTGAACATATTCATTGCATAAATCAACAAATGCAAATATTTCATTTAATGCTTTATCTAATTCATAATTATTTATATGCTTTTCAATTTCTTTTAGATTTAATTTTTCTAATAATCTATTTTCAGTAGATTCAAATCCGTATTTTTCAGCTAATGTCAAGACTCTGCTAACTAAATTTCCAAGTTTATTGGCAAGTTCATTGTTATACCTTTCAATTAATACTTTTTCTTCAAAATCTCCATCATCCCCATTAGCAAAAGGGAAGTTTCTTACGCAAAAATACCTAATACTGTCAGCACTGTATTTTTCAACTAATGTTTTGATAGATATTGAATTTCCCAAAGACTTTGAAATTTTTTGTCCATTAAATGAAAGAAAACCATGATTAAATGTTGTAACAGGCAATTCTATTCCAGCTGATTTTAACATTGCTGGCCAATAAACAGCATGAAACCAAGTGTTATCTTTTCCAAGTAAATGTAAAGTTGCAGGCCAAAATTTTTCTTTTCCTTTTTTTCTAGTTGCAGTATAATAATTTATCAATGCGTCAAACCAGACATAAACAACATGCTTGCTGTCTAAAGGAAAAGGAATTCCCCAATTAAAAGATGTTCTGCTTATGCTGAAATCCTTGAGCTCTTCTTTGACCCTATTTATGACTTCATTTCTTCTAGAATCAGGCAGAACAAATTCAGGATGTTTATCATATAACTCCAATAAAAAATCCTGGTATTTAGATAATCTAAAAAAATAAGATTCTTCTTTCATATATTCCAATGGTTTCTTATGCACAGGACAATTTCCATTATCTGAATCTCTTTCAGTATAATATGCTTCGCAATTAACACAATAGAGTCCCTCATAAATTCCTTGGTATATATCTCCTGTTTTATTGCATCTTTCAATAAAATCTTTTACAACAACCTTATGGTCTTCATCAGTTGTTCTTATAAACCTATCTGGTTCTATATTCAATAATTTCCATGCTTCTTTGAACTTACTAGAAATCTTATCTACGAATTCTTTTGGTGATTCTTTTGCTTTTTCAGCAGCTTGTTGAACTTTCTTTCCGTGTTCATCAGTTCCAGTTACAAAAAATACCTCATATCCAATTAGGCTATGCCATCTTGCTAATACATCTGCTATAATTTTTTGATAAGCATGGCCGATGTGTGGTTCAGCATTCACATAATCAATAGCAGTTGTAACATAAAACTTTTTTTTCTCTTTCAAATCAGTTTTGATTTTATTGTTTACCATATAAATCCTAGAAAATAACCCTATAAAAAATTATCGGAATTAATGCTCTGTCCGAAATCAAAAAAACAATGGGCCACCACACCCTAAAGGTTTTTTGCCACAGCTAAAAAATCGCCTGCTGGCGAGTGTGGTTTGATTGGCCCTTGTTTTTAGGATGCTCAGAAATTAAAACAAACTGACATCCACATGTCAAGAAC
>JAUYDD010000205.1 GCA_030704765.1 Nanobdellota archaeon
CTTTTAAGATGTGGATGTTAGTTTGTTTTAATTTCTGAGCATCCTAAAAACAAGGGCCAATCAAACCACACTCGCCAGCAGGCGATTTTTTGCCGTGGCAAAAAACCTTTAGGGTGTGGTGGCCCATTGTTTTTTTGATAAAAATAATAAGAATTTACAAATTTATCATCTTTCAAATCTTTTTGAAGCAAGGAAGAGTAAAGATATTTCAAATATCATTGCTATAAATTTTATAAAGAATCCTATATATATCAAATAAGTGGAACCTGCAATTATATTGAGTATTCCTGCCACTTTTGATAATCTTATTTTATTCCCCAAGTTCAATATTCCAATACCGAACAATATAGTGATGATTCCAAAACCAATTGATATTATTAACCAAGCTGTTAGTGCTAATTTTTCCATTGCTTGTTTTTGTGCATCTGGATAATTATTAAGATTTATTTCAGAATCATAATTCTTTATAATATCTCCTATGTTATCTTGCGCTGATACTGGCCTTACTATACTTAATGTTTGTGAATAAACAGAATAGAAAAGCAACAGGAATCCTAAGATTATCATTATCCAGGACATTATTTTCAATAATCTAGAATTGAATCTTTTGCCTAGACAAGCAAAACCATAATAAAAAAATATAATCAATAGGTATTGCATCCAGTTAATTAAGATAAAAAAATAATTCAAACTAGTTTTTCCAATGGTATTATCATAATCTATAACTAGAAATAAAAGATTTGTAATTGTCCAGACAATAATTAGGATTAATCCGGAAAATGCAGCTGTCTTAATTGGTTTTTTCATAGTTCTATATAAGATAATAGTTTAAAAACTATTTCATTTTTTCATCACAGCACATTCTTCCTGAGGAAAAATATCCAAGAGCATTCAATGCTCCTCTATCATCTAATTCAGGTTCAGGAGCGCCTAATTGTGTCACAGCTCTTTCATATGCACGTATCCTCTTTTTAGGAAGAAGAGCATCATCTTCAGTAAAAGTAGGTTCTTCAACAATTGGCTGCCTATTTCTAAGCATTCTTTCAAATCTTTGATTTCTAAAATATTCTGGCATTTGGAATATAGAAATAATTAGTTTATAAATCTTTTATTGTTGTTAAGTCAAGTTTCTAACTTGACATAATTGACTTATTTTTACTCCAATAATTTACCTTATCATTAATAATAAAATTAGCGAAATCTTCGAGCAAGAGGAGGCGAGCATTTGCATTTAAGTATCTATATTGTATTCAAGAAATGCAAGTGTGAGATAAGATTGAGCATTATTAATTTGAACTGAGCGTTCAGCGAGGTGAGAGTAATGTTAAGAATTAAGGTTTACTTAATAATTCTGATTCAGTAAGATTTACCAATTCTTGCTATGTAATCTGCTGGTTTATTGCAGATAATGCATTTTCCTTTATTTTTAGGCTGTTCATCTGGAATATTCAGGACTTTTGCACCTTCTGATTTGTATTTAAGCATATCTTCACATTCCCTATTATTGCACAGGGGTGCTAATGCAATTTTTTTATTTTTAATAGCTTTTGATAATTCATCCAGGTTTTTTGTTTCTGTAATATTATCTTTAAGTAATTTTTCAGCTTTTTTATATAGAGATTCTTGTATGTCTTCTAGAATCTTTGGCAATTCTTTATTAAGATTTTCTATTTTTATTGACTGTTTTTTTAAATTATCCCTTCTTACTATGACTACTTCTTTTTTGTCTAAATCTCTTTTTCCAATCTCTATTCTTATTGGAATGCCTTTTAATTCATATTCATTATATTTGAAACCAGGCCTTACATCTTCTCGACTATCAAGTATAGGAGAATATTCTTCTAATTTCTTATTTATTTCACTAGCTTTTTTTAAAACATCGCTTTTATCTTTATCTGTAAATATAGGTATTATGACTATCTTGTTTGGCGCTATTTTTGGAGGAAGAACAAGACCTTTTTCATCAGAATGCATTGCAAACATGACTCCTAGCATCCTTGTTGTTATTGCATAAGTGTTTTGGTATGCATATTCTTCTTTACCTTTGTTATTTAAAAATTTTATATCATATGCTTTTGAAAAATTCTGGCCATCATAATGAAAATCAGGCCCTTGGATTGCTTTTCCATTAGGCATATAGAATTCAAGAGTGACTGTATAAACAGCTCCTGCGAATTTTTCTTTATCAGATTTTCTTCCTTCTAGGCCTGGTAAAGCTAGAAATTTTTCACATACTTCTTTATAGATTCCTATAATAATATCTTTTTCATTTTCAGCATCTTCTTTTGATGCAAATACAGTATGGCCTTCATTCCATAGGAACTCTCTTGTTCTTAAGAATGGCACTGGATGCTTGAATTCCCATCTTACAACATTGCACCATTGATTGTATCTTAAAGGCAAGTCTCTCCAGGATTTTATCCATTTAGAATAAGAAGGATAGATAATTGTTTCTGATGTAGGCCTTATTGCTAATCTTTCATTTAATTTTGTGTTTCCAGCTTCTGTAACCCATGCAACTTCTGGAGCAAATCCTTTTAAGTGCTCTTTTTCCTTTATTAAATGGCGTTCTGGAATAAAAAGCGGAAAATATACATTTTTAATACCTGATTTTTTGAACCTAAAATCCACTTCTTCTTTAATCTTATCCCAGATTGCATATGCTGTTGGTTTAAAGACCATACAACCAGATACATCAGTGTAATCAGCCAAGTCTGCTTTCAGCATTATCTGAGTGAACCAATCTGAAAACTCGTCTTTTTCAGCAGTTATACCTAGTTCATTCTTTTCTTGTTTTTTCATAAAAAAACTAGAATTAATATGTTTAAAAAATCTTCTAAAACCAATAATCTTATTAATTCTTGAATTGTCTATATATCAGGGTCTGTAGTTTAATGGATAAAACACTTGGTTTCGGTGAGAATTTTCATTTGACTATCTTAAAGATAGGTCAACAAATGAAAAATCGAAAAACCCAGGTGATCAAGGTTCGATTCCTTGCAGGCTCGTTCATGCTCAGGGTATATTACATGTCGGAAATTCCGAACCTTTATTCAATCGATTTAATTAAGTATTTAAATAACCTCATATACTCTTTATAAAATGGAATATCTTGTCAATCATATCAAGAATCGGCAAGACTTTTTAGAGCTACCAAAAATCTATAAAACTATTGCTGGGCTAAAGGGTAATGAATTAAGTTACTATCTTCTTTTTATCAATAAAGATAACGACTTGAAAGACGTATTGGATAGTATCTGTGAGAAGTATTATGGGGGAGAGGTATCATTTAAAGAGCTATCAGAGACCGAAAAAGAAGCAGTTATTGTTATAGAAATCAAATTGGACGAGGAAAGATTCGCTAAGGGTATATTTTACTGGGAAAAAGAATCTAATCTTTTATACATGATTACTGATTTTGGTAAGAAAAAAAGAAAACTGTTAGAGAGCTTCTTATACAAAATGTATCCTCTGGTTGAAATCGTTTCTTTACCCTCACAACAAGTAATTATCCCCCTGATAAATGGAATCCTTTCAGAAGGTTACAAGATAACTAGCTCGATGGTCTCTGAAAAGAAGTGGTGGGAAAAAGAAGAGAAAATAAAATCTTCTCTAGAGTATCCTACGGGGATCCCCATAGAAGACGTTCTTGCTGTAATTAAAAAGAACAACGCATTCATTAATAGTCTATATCTTAATATTTTGAATCAACAAGGGCTAAGAATATGTAAACTATTCATCTCGAGAAAAGGAACATTAAGATTCATTGATGGGAGCTTTGATTTCTTTTATGAATCAATATTTAATAAATCTCTACAGATAATAACTAACAGTTATGATAGCTTAAAAAATAGACAACAAATAAAAGATAAAATTAAGCCAATAGTAGTTAATTTTACTAACTTGAGTAAAGAACCTAAAACTATGATAAAAGAATTTACTCATGTTTTAAGAGATAATAGAGAAATCTCTTTAATGACACATCATAATGGGAATCCATTTTTCTTTGCGGATGTTTCTGATATAAAAGAAGGATCTTTCTTTAGCGTTATGTTTGAATCACAATCAACAGAATCTAGATTGACTATATTACCTCAAGAAGTATCTTCACAAATAGCTCTCTCTAAGTTTATACATTACATATTTAATCGTTTTGGCGAGGGAGAATTGGTCTTTAAAGATGGTTAAGAAAGAAGTTGTTTTTGATAATTGTTTAAAAGAATTACAAAGGTACTATGACAGTACGCTCATTGTTACACTTTTTTCAGATCTTTTTAATAAGAATTTTTCTTTAGGAGAGATAAGGTTTATAGAACATGATCTAAAGAAAATTGATGATTCTTTAAAACAAGAAATAATTAATCTATCTAAGAAAGATATTCTTGAAAAGTTCAGGGATAAAATAAAAAGTTTAGGCAAGATAGAGATAGATCTACTTATAAAAAATGGAAAGTTTGATATATTAGAATTTAAAACAAGCATATCGAGTAATCCTCAAGAATTAGACAACACTATCAAACAAATATTAGATCGAGATACAGATCTAATTTCAGACCTTGAAGTGTTGGAAACAAACAACATTATTTTTCTTTGTCATAAAGACGATACTAATAATGTTTTAAATATGATAAATGAAAGGAAGCAGAAAAGCCAGTTTAATATTAAAAGAAAATTATTCTTTTTAGAATGGATACAAGCGGATAATAAGGAGCATATACCTTGTTTGTATATAGAATTTAAAGAAGGAGATCCCACTATGCCCAAGATTATAGAACAAATCAAAAAAGATAAGGTTTGTTATCCTGCTACAGATTTGTGTATACTCAGGCAACGAAAAAGATTTATGATAACTGGCAAAAAACCGCCTAGACCCTATCTCTTAAATATTTTTAAGAAATTCTTAATAGAATATATCCATCCGATAATCAATCAAGCAAAAGTTCCTAATGAGTATTCATTACCTGAAGATATTACTTCTTTGAAACAGCAGTTTATAGAAAAATATACAAACGACTATTCTAAACCAAGAAATGAATGGTTTGACGAATGTTTACAATTATTTAGCAAAATAAAGTTTATCCGAACAGAGAATAATAAACTTATAGTGATTATAAATGAGCTTACAAAAGAAAGGAAGGAAAAGGATGACGATAAATTTTTCTCAAGATTATATTCTAATGAGTTGTTTAATAACTTTGTTAAAAAAGGAAAAAAGCAAAAGAAAACAGAAGAAAAAGCGAAAAAGATAAGAGAAGATAAACAAATGGTTTCTTTAGAAAAATACTTTCCAAGTAAGGAACAATCTACATTATCTTAAGATAATAATTTCTTAACCGCTTTAGTATTCCAATTAAACTTTTTAGTATTTTTCTTTAATCGTTTTTGCATCTCCCATAATGTTGATTTTGAAACTTTCTTATCTCTTGCTTCTTTAATTCCCATATTAAGTATTTTCTTTTTATTTTCAGATTTAGAAATATATTCAGTAACATCTTCAACTTCAAGAGGTTGCTCTTCAATGTTCTTTGTTTCTTTTCCTACAACTCTAATTTCTCCATGTGTTACATGCCTACGTTCCATTAATCCCTCTTCATTTCCATTTGCAAATTTTGACTCTGGGTGATTTGCATATTTAACAATTACATCTGCAAGATTTTTCCAATAATGCACTCCCTTAAGAATCCTTCCAGTTTTATAGTCAATAAAGGGTTTATGTACCGCCCCCTGACTATTTTCTTTTCTATAAGCAGTTATTGGTTTTATATCCTTAAAATTGCCTTGACCAATAAGAATAAAGTTAAATGGTTTAATTTGCTCTGATAATTGTTTACTATTATTATACGGATTAAATCTCTTAGCTAAATTGGGAGTTGAAACGGTAAATTTTGATAAGGCATAAAATTGAGAATATTTTTCTTGAATATCATTCTCAGTAATATGCCCGTAATGTAGTTCTAGGATATCTTGCCAAATTTGCTTTTGCCAGTTTATTCCTTGTTTATACGGATTTAAAAGATGACCGAGACCATGTAATTTATATTCTCCTTCTTCGGGATCAGGATTAATGTAAATCTTTCCACCTATGAGTTTGTAAAGAACATAACGTTTCGCACTTATTCCGTAAAATAACATTTTGGCTTTATCAATCTTGAAAAAATCTGTATTGGAACTGTAAGGATTTAATGGTTTGAAAAAGTCTTGAATTTCTTGAGCATATTCTGAAGGAATATAACAACTATCCGTGTCCATATAAGCGTGTTGAGATTTTTTGTTTTTCAGAAGATTTTCAGTCATTGCTAAAAGAAGTCTTGCACCTGCAACCTGCATAACCGCAATTAAAGGGTTGAAGAATCTGCCTTCTTCTTCAAGTTTTTGTTTTGTAAAAAACTCATTAACGCTATACACTTTTATATTAGATTTCTCTTCTTGAGGCAACATCTCAATGAATATCCCATAAGTGATTGAATTAACAAGAATTTTTAATGCTCTTTGAATTCCATCATACTGTTTGTATTCTTGACAGCCCCTTTCTAATTTTAACAGACTACATTTGTCCTTGAATATTTGACGTTGATCAACAAGCACCTTAATGAAATTGTCTTTAGAGGGATCTATATCTATGCCGAGTATTCTAGCTTTTTTAAGCGTGTCCTGTTTGCCTCTTGGAATAAAACGAGTGGCTTTTGTTATCTTAGGAACTTTTCCAGTATATAATACTGTAGCAATAACATCGGGTAACGCATAATAAAACTTGTCTTTATGAGTGAAATAATTAATACCTACATTGTATATTGAAGACTTATCTTTATAGACTGCCCTTAAAGGAAGGACATCTTCTTCAGGAATAAGTTCAACAAGTACATTAAATCTCTTCCATATTTCTTTATTATTAAGGTCTTCGGGTCTTATATTTTTTAATAAATCTCTTATCTCTTCTGTAACATCTGCTCTAATTATCTCTTTTGCACAAATTAACTCCCATAAGTTCATTAAAATGGTTAATGAAGGGTACATACTTTTAAAATCTAGAACAGAGACTTCAGTGGGTGTTTTTCTTCTTTTTACCTCACATCTACCACCAAAATAAGCAGCCATCAAATTACCCTTTAATTTTGAATCTATATTAGAACTTATGCGAGACAAGGGTTTAATTCCTAGTTGTCGCAAAGCATATTTTGCTAAAGCCGCAGAGGAATAGATTTTGGTTATTGGAGCATCTATTCCATACATATGATAATGATCCAATATTCTAAGATAGAGGTCATAAGTTGAATCAACATCTTTTAAATTATACTCCACATATTCAGGAGTTATCACCCCATGTGTTTTTACTTCTTCTTTTAGGCATTTACAACCAAAAAATTTACCTGCTCCCAATAATGAAATATCTTTCTTGTTACTAAAAACATAAGATAATGTTTTAAGATCTAAGAAATAACCCTTAAACCTATTGCCCTTTCTACCTTTAAAATATGTACTTGAAAATTGCATGAAGCTCATTGCTGAATCAATATGTTTTATCTTTATGCGAGGTAACCTTGTGTCTTCTGAGATTTGACATGAAAACCATCCGTGATGATGCTTTCTTCCATCGCCATAGTGGAAAGCTAATCTAGAAAGATCAAAAGGTAAATTAAAGTTTATACATAGCGTTTTTATTCCTAACACTTCAGGGTAGAATATTTCATTAACGAACTCGTTTAAAGTAAATAATGAGATCTCTTTGATTTTAGCAACACCTTCAATAATATTTTTCTCATTAGAATTTATATTTTGAGGATTATAGAAAATGCCTCTTAATTGAATGACATTGTTATCAACAACTATAAAAGAGCCAAACTTTAGATTTTGGAATTCATCGCTTGTTGTTTCTGTATCAAAGATTAGAATTCTATCATGTAATTTTGGGATTTCCTTCTCTGGAAATTGTCTTCTCTGTTTCTTATTTCTCTTTTCGGTATAGCCTCTGATTGCAATATTATTTTTCATTTTTTCTATTCTTAATTTTTAATTCTCTAAATTCTCTTAAACACTGAATTCCTAAATCAAAAAAACCAATAATGCTTGTTAATGCCATGATCTCTTTATCTTCCCTTAATTCTATTGGTAGAGAGTTTTGATAACAGCTAATATAATAGTGATACTCTTTAAGCAGAGGAATCTCCATGTCAGAATTTATTTTGCCTAATATGTGATGGTCTTCAATCGCCTGTTTCTCTTTCTTGAGATCTATTTTATCTGTTTTCATTTTCTCGAGTTTTTTTCTTCTATCAGAGAAATATTTTATTTCATTCATCTGAATACACCTCAAAGAATTCTGAATCTTCTTTAGCTTCCTCAATATCTCTAATTTTATCGGGGTTTGTTTCTAGTTTGTGTTTCTTTCCATAAGCATCAAGGATAACTATTTTCTTAAATTTCTTTAACACAGAAGGATCACCGCTTTCTAGATATTTTTTGACTGTTGCAAAGTATTCTCCAATTATTGAGGCATCTCTAGAATTTGTTACAATTATTGTTCTTATTTCTCCTTTTTCATAAATCTGCATTGCTCTCTCAATATGATCAATTTGTTTAGGATACCATCCCCTAGAAGACTTAGATAAGGCGTTTCTAAGATAAGTTAGTATATCATATTTGGTTAAGCCTACGTCCTTAGAAGCACGGGTTAAAGATTCTCCCTTTTTCATTCTTCTTAAAACTTCAAGAGCAAGAATCCTATTAGATTTTTCTTCAGGTAATAGGATTTCCCAAGGTCTTCTAGATAAATCTAGAATCTTAATAGATGTTTTAATAAGGGATACAAGAGGCTCGTTAGGAAATATTTTATGTAATTTTATAACTCTCTCAGAATAACTTGATATCCTTCTCTTTGAATGTAACCATGAACTAAATGCAGGGTATTTAGAAGAGAATCTAGTTGCCATTTTTTCTCTTTTGATTATCTTTACTTAAGAAGTCCTCTAAATGTGAATATAACGCTGTTCTGATTATCTCTGCTTGTGAACACCCTCTATGTTCCGCTGCTTTTCTGATTACTCTTCGCAATGCTTGAGGTAAGCTTATGATGAGTCTTTTTTTTGTCTCCATGAAAAACTATAACCGAAACCTATTTATAGTTAGTTCGATATCTAATATGATATCAAAAATGAAACTAAAATGTATAATACTTACTAAGGGGGAAAGTAAGAATGAAACCAAAAATGGGAAATGAAACACCAGTTGAAACTAAGATAGTAAACTATATAGAAAAGTTTGGGAGACCAATTGAATGGAAAGCGATAGTTAAGGCAATAGTTAATAATAAAAAAATAGGTCATTCTAAAACTGTTGTAGGAAGAAGAATCCAGTCTCTAGTAAAAACTGGAGAATTAAGGAAACTTTCAAAAGAAGAAATTTTACAGTGGAAGATAAACATAGATCATGAACGGGCTTCATATTATATAACTACCAAGATAAGCAAAGCAAAGGAACACTTAGATAATGTTCTATTGAAAGTTAACAACAAAACATCTATTTCGGAGATTAGGTTGATACTCTCAGAGATATTTCACTATAACTATTACAATCTTTCATCCAAACAACTTGATACTCTTGTTGATTTTCTGAAAAGAAGCAATCTAGAAATTATCAGTTTATCACTTATTCTTCTCTATGAACATATTAATAAAAGAAAGATAGAGCCAAGTAAAGATAAAATAAATGAATTGAAAACTGAATTGAATAGAATATTGAAGATGTATCCTGAAAAAGGAACAGAGCAGAAAAATTTTAGATCTTATGCTATTTCTCTATTGGCTTATTACAAAGATTCTACAATTTTAGAACAGTTTAAAGAGGATATTAAAAACTGTGATATGAGTGTACAAGGGGAAGAGAGCTTTCTTAATAGGTATAATCAAAAATACCTTCTTGACCTGATATATGAAAGTGGGTCAGAACTTTATGAGATACAAAAAAGTCTCATTAAAAATGGAAAAAAGAAGAAATCAGACCTAATTCAAAAATTAAGAGATAGAGTAAAAGAAAGAATGGAAGGTATTAAACAATGAAACTTCTATTGTTAAATGGTCATGGAATTGATATGAGAGTAGATGGAGCTAAATTAAAAGTTAAAGATGGCAGATACCAAGATGATATTGAACCTGAAAAATATCTTTTCTCCCCAAAGAGAATTGATGTTAATAGTATCATCATTTATGGAAGAAGCGGAGATATTAGTATTGAGGCAATTAGATGGTTAATTAAGCATAATGTTCAAGTGAGTATTCTAGACTGGAATGGCAAGTTATTGACAACTATGCTTCCACCAGAAGGTGTACAAGTTAAAACAAAGTTTGCTCAATACTCTTCTTATAACGATAAAGATCTCAAATTAGAAATAGCAAAGAAGTTTATTGATGCTAAAATTCAAAGAACCAAATCAGTGTTAGAATATTTGAAGTCAAGATATAGCTTAGTTCAATATGATTTTTCTAAAGAAGAAGAGAGATTGGATCTTGCTGTAAATAATCAAGAAATAATGCTTATTGAAGCACAAGTTGCAGGAAAATATTGGAAAAATTTAATTAAGATATTTCCAGATAAGTATGAATTTAAGACTAGAAAGTGGACAGGGAGACCAATGGGTGCAGGAGATCAGATAAATTGCATGTTAAACTATGGATATGCAATCCTAGAAGCTGAATGTCTAAGAGCAATAAATGCAGCAGGTCTTGATGTTCATATTGGATTCTTGCACGAGATGAATATAGGAAAGAATAGTCTTGCTTATGACCTTCAAGAGCCATTTAGATTTTTGATTGATCTTGCGATTATCTCTGCCATAGAAAAGGGACTTATGGATAAAAGAGATTTCATAAGAACAGAGAACTATAATTTAAGATTGAGACCTTCAGGAGCTAAGAAATTAATTGCTGAGATCATGACTCAGTTCAATAAGAAGGTACAATACAGAAATATGGAATATACTTGGAGCTATCTTCTGATGACCCAAACTAGGGAACTTGCACATTATTTGATTGGGAAAACAGGAAAGCTTGATTTTTCACAGCCATTCTTAGAATTAGACAGAGATGATACACAAGAGATTAGAGAAAAGATAAAAAATATTTCTTATTATCGATGGAAGAAAATGGGATTCTCAAAAGGTACACTGCATCACATGAAGAAAAATGCTAATTCAGATAAACCATTTAAGATATACAAAGAAGTGCAGAAAAGACTAGAAGAACAAGAAAATTTAGAGATTAAGAAAAGGGATTAAATGGGATTAAGGGATTAACAGGCATGGATTATGTGGTATATGACAACTAAAATGGGGAAGATTGGATCAATAATCACTGAAGATTTACTCAGAATATACGTCAAATGGTATCAATTTCTACTAGGGATTAATATTGGATTAAAAGATTAACAAAAAGATTAAAGTAGATTAATTGAATTTTAACGATTTTAATATTGTATTCTTATAACCATCAAATTCATTATTTAAATCGGATGAATAAGAATATGTAACCCTTGTAAGATCTTCAGATTCTGTATCAAATACTACTATTGCTCCAAAAATAATATTTTCATTAATCAGAACAGTTTTCTCATAAGAATTTTGTAAATCGGCTCCATCTTTAATCGTTTTTAATGACATTGCTGAAATATTTGGATAGAGTTTTATTAGCCCATCATATTCTCTAGTAAAATAATCTTGTGTATATCTTGCATGACCACATGAAGTTGTAGATCCACAATTCTCTGTCCAAACATAGTTAAGATTTGTTGAAGAGCTAACAACTGTAATTGAAATTACAGCAATATCATTTTTAAATTTTGATAAAATTATTCCATTATCTGAGCCAAATGATGTTTTATATTGTTCTAGTTCTGAAGGTATTGAGAAATTTATCTTATTATCTGAATAAATTTGATAGTTTTTAGATTCAAGGTTATTTTTATCTTGGAAAGTTGGTTTTATTACAACATAGGCTAGTAAGCCTAAAACTAAGATTATTCCTATAACGTAAAGGGATTTATTTTTCATTTTGATATATGCATAATAGTGCAGACTTGCTATAAAAATGTATTGGTACTATTATGCAGATATGGTAAGGAAGCCAATTACTCAAACAATAGAAGAGATAAAAAAGCTTCTAGAAAAAGAGGGTGAACTCTCAGTTAGACAGATATCTCTGAAGATCAAATCTCAATGGCGAACAATTAAAAAAGGTCTTGATACTATGCTGGTTTTAGGACTTGTTAAGGAAAGAAAAAATGATAAGACTGAAAGAGTTGAGCGATTGTTTTCTTTAAAGAAATAAATAATCAGATTAGGAGGTTTTTTATATATTCAAATATAGGTATAATTATGCCAAACAAATTACTCTCTAAATCAAAATATCTCAATGGTTTGCAATGTTTAAGACTACTTTGGATTTCTGTAAATGCTAAAAATAGATTGCCAGAAGTTGATGAATCTAAGCAAAAGCTATTTGATGAGGGGCATATTGTTGGAGAGTTTGCTAAGAAGTTATTTCCTAATGGTATAGACATTGAAGATGAAGATTTTAAAGGAAATTTAGAAGAAACAAAGAAGTTGTTGAAAGAGAATAAACCTCTATTTGAAATATAAAAATAGATTTAAATTAAAACTACAAGATGAGGATAGTGAATTTTTTGAGACTTATATTTTAGGAGATATAAGCAATCCGGAAATTACAATAAACAGACCTTCACAGCAAAAATTATTAGCGGCAAAGAAATATTTTGAGTCGCAATTATCTTCTAGTTCGTTAGATGAAATCTTGGAAATAAAAGATAAAATAAATAAAACTAAATTATTAACTTATAGTGTAGAAGACAATGTAAAATAGCTGAAAAAAGAATTCAAGAGGCAGAACATGGATGATTGTATTTTTTGCGGAAAACAACTTGATGAATTTGAAGACGATGTCTGCGATTCGTGTTACCGCATTATGAGGATGAAATATCCTCGAATTAAATGTTTGATTTTGTGTTGGCAAATCAGATGCAGAACCAGTTTTTGCATAGCAATTATTAGTATCATTAGACCAAGAAACAAAGTTATCATTTATAGAACAACTATTATTTACATAAACAAAATTTGGAATACATTTATCAATAATAAAATCTCCAACTTTTTTATATTTTTCTTGATTAAATCTTTCAAGTATTTGTTCATAGCAAGAATCTTTAATTTGTTTTAGAAATTCATAGCACTTCTGTTTTGTTCGTTTCTCGACGAACAAATGAGCTAAAACAAATTTTGTTTTACTATCGATTGCATTTAAATCATAACAATCTTTCGCAGAAACTTTTACATACTTCTCATCATAATGAACTCCGCCCTTTATTTTTGGTTTGACAATTGCATATATCCTATTTTAAAAAAAGACCATATTTTTTGCACCACTTTCTTATTGCTTCCTTACTAATCTTAACATTATCATATTGCAATAAATGATTTTTAATATCAGCAAAAGACATGCCATCATTATGCATATGGATAGCTCGAGTAATTATTTTTGGTTTATTTCGCATCCCCAAATAAAAATTAAAAGGGGTAGAAGGGTCAGAAATTATTTTGCTTTTTCTGAATCAAGTTTTTCTTTTGATTCTTCTGCATCTTTTTTACTCTCTGATTTGTTTTCAGAGGTTTCTTCTTGTTTTTTTGTTTTTTCTTCCATAAAAAGTTAAGAAAAACAGAGTATATAAAGGTTTGGTGAAAAAGGATGAATCATTAATAGAGCTAATTTAGTTAAATGGGCGATAAGAGGATCGAACTCCTGGATCCTAAGGAAATGAACCATTCTAGCCATAACAAAACCAGATACATAGTATTATTAATGCTATTAAGGATATCATTATAAATAAATCAGATACTTTATTTTATATTATGAAAAACGAACAAGATAAAGGGAGAGAACAGGAGTCTATTAAAGAGGCAAACATAGAACTAGAAGAATACAAAAGATTAGCTGAAGAAAGGTTTGATAAACTAAAATATTTACAAGCAGACTTTGACAATTATCGGAAAAAATTCGATAAAGAAAAAGAAAGTATAATAAGACTCGCAAATGAGAACCTAATACAAGAATTGATAGTAATTCTTGATGATTTCGAAAGTTCAATAAGGTTAACCGAAAACGATAAGAATAAAGAAGGAAGTTTATTAATGAAAAAAAAGTTTTTTGACCTTTTGCAAAAGCATGGGTTAAAAGAAATTGAATCACTTGGTAAAAAATTTGACCCTAATTTCCATGATGTATTATGCAAAGAATTAAGTGAACATGATGATGATGTAGTGATTGAAGAAATTCAAAAAGGATATACCTTATGTTCAAAAGTAATAAGACCGACAAAGGTAAAAATCTCCAAAAAGGACAATTCTCAAGATTTAAAAGGGAATGAATTGAAATAACAATATGGCAAAAGAAAAAATTA
>JAUYDD010000207.1 GCA_030704765.1 Nanobdellota archaeon
GTTCTTGACATGTGGATGTCAGTTTGTTTTAATTTCTGAGCATCCTAAAAACAAGGGCCAATCAAACCACACTCGCCAGCAGGCGATTTTTTAGCTGTGGCAAAAAACCTTTAGGGTGTGGTGGCCCATTGTTTTTTTGATCTAAAGATTCTTAGAATAAATTTTAAGATAACTGGCTATTAATCATAAAAAAATCATCTTTTTTTCTTTACAGGTTTTTTTAAGGTATAGATTAAAATTAAAATAAGTATCATTAATAAAACAAATAATATCCACCAATAATCACTGATATTTCCTAATAAGCTTCTGGATTTAGTATCTTTGAAATCATCTTCTTTATAACATTCTTCTTCCCAAGTTCTTATGCATTTTTGTTTTTCAGCACACCAACTATAGCCAGCTGAAATACTGCATCCATGCGAATCTCTGTCATCTTTTATTCCTGTTAAAGTCTCTTTAGAATACATGCTCACATCTTTTCTTGCAAGTTCACTATCATCCTTGTATACAATGAGCTCATTTGAGTTTTGATGATATGGAACATAGATAAAAAAACTCTTGTTTTCTATTTTTTTAATAAAACTTCCATTTATTTTTCCATTTTCATCAACTGTCTCATAAATCATTATATTTGGTGCACTGAATTTTATATTTTCAAGTTTTTGATTGCTGCTTGAAAGTATAATAGAATAATTATCAAAATAATTAGGATTATATAGGTTTTTTAATTCTGTATTTGAAAACACTATCTCCCAAGAATTTATTTTTATTTCACCTTTATCATAATATAAATTGACTTTATAATAAAGCGGATTAGCACTAGCTATATTGATAAATAAAAATAACGTTAATATGAAAAAATATTTTTTATACATCTCCCATGTTCCTGTATTTATTTAATGAATTTTCATCAAATTGAAGTCCTGCTGCAGAAAATATCTCTTGCATTCTTTTCTTTGTGAAGAAATAATTATCATAAGCAACAATTACTCTTGCTCTCCATTTTTTATAATATTGGTTGTTCTTTCCTAAATATTCCCTCATGGTCTCATCATCTCCATAAGCAAAGGTTCCTAAAAAAGTTGAGATATCTTCCATAGAAGTATATCCATAACTCCATGTATGAGGCCCGCTATTAAGTCCTTTTCCATTCCATTCTCTCCTAAAGCTGCCCCTGCCATCTTTAAAATCAACAATATGCGCCATCTCATGCCTCATAGTGTCAGCATCAAGATTATCATATACAGACATATGAATTTCACCTGGTTCAGCATATGCATGGCACCAGGTAAAAGAGTCCCTCAAATAAATATTTTTCAGCATCTTCATTTGTTGACCAGGTACGCTTTCCATGACATCGTATAAGAACCTTACATTTTCAGGCTTGCTTATCCATTGTTTTGCTGCATCATCTTCAATAACAAGGCTTATTCCACTCCATTTTTCAAAACTTTCTTTTGTCAACGCATAATTATAGAATAGAAATTCAGAAACTCCTGTGAAAAGTTTTGGATATTGTTTATAATAATTTATTCTTATATAATTGGGATTTTGTCCATAGCCATATTCATTAGAATTGCTTATTACAAGCCACTTGTCTTTAATAACTGTCTTTTGATTATAATCTCCTTTATAGCTTCTTATAGCCATAGGCACTGTTCCGGTATTTGCAAAATTTTCTCCAAAACTTTTTATTACAGATCCCTTTGCTGCTGTCCTAAGATAAATCCTATCACTAGCTGTATCATAATAAAAACCCCCTCCATCCTGGTTAATTTCCCAACCATTCAAGGTTTCTATATAAGGGGATTTTCCAGATTTGCTCCTGTCTTCAATTAAAAAATAAGAGCCTCTTATATCACCCTTGGCTCTTAATGAGAAATGGTCATTATTCTCGATATTTATTCCATAAGGACTTCCTTGCAGGAACATAACAGCAGGACTTGGATTATTGACATTTGAACCTATTACAATTTTATTTTTTGCCTTATTCATAGATATATATGCTCCTTTATAATCCTTGTTTGTTTCCCCATTGAAATCAAGATAGGTTATTACATCAGCATCTTTTGCAATTATCTCTCCATTTATCTCAACATTTTTTCCAATAAAAGCTAATCTGTCATTATCATATATTATTGTTGCTCCTTTTAACTTATATCCATTGAACAGTTCTAACACCCCATTTTCACTAGTCTTATATTCCACTTGTATGCCTTCTTTATTAGGTTCAAGCCTTGCTGTAGGTGAAATTTTTGTATTTTCAAGAAGTCCAATATGCGCTTTTCCTTGTTTATAATAGATATTAGCATTAGAAGGTAAAGGAACTTTAGTGTTTCCAAATTTATAATCTCCTGCTTGGCTTGTCTTGAATTTAGCCTCTATTATCTCTCCAGCTGAATCAAACACAATTTCAGGAGCATCGGATTTTACTTCATTTCCATTTATTACCATCCTATCCAAAGATTTTAGGTTTGAGAAAATATATTCTTTTGAATCAGCTCCTTTTACTTTAATGTAACCATCTGCATTGAGTTTTATAGTTGTCAATCCATTTTTTCTAGAAAGAGTTGCACTTTTTACAATCACTTGTGATGCTTTGGTTTTATCCAGTCCTAAAAATTCTCCTATTTGTTCTTCATTTGTAACTGTCTTGTCAGCATCAGCTAGAGTTGTAGTTGCTGTAGCTGTATTTGTAGTAGGAGCTGTTGTTGGAGTTGCTTCAGTTATAACAGGAGTTATATTTACTAATATAATAACATTTAAGAGAAATAAGATTAACAATAATCTTTTCATCTTAATATTTGTTTGCGAAGTAATAGGCATAATCTTCTCCCATGAGTTTTATTTTTTTATCAATGATGCTGAACATTATAGTCCTGTCTTTATATTCGTACATAGATACATAAAGGTCTTTTTCATCAGCATAATCTGATAAGCAAGTAAGACAGATGTCCTCTTTATTTTTCATCTGTTCATCTATGAATCTTCTTATCACATTATGCACAGTACCAAGCCGTGTTTCTACTTCAATATCTTTGAAATTCTTGAATGAAAAACTTTTTTCATCCTTAGTTATAACTAATGGATAAATAATTTCAAATGTGACTTTTTCATCATATATTACAGCTTTAGACTTGATTTCTTTTTGTTTTATTGAAAAATCCGGAAAATCTGTAAATCCCCTCACACAAAAAAATAGCATTGTACTCATGTATTGGGAAAGTTCTTTTTCTAAGCTTTCTTTTTCAGGCATGAAATCCTCTTGATTATAGAAGTAATATGCAACATTATTGTCAGTAGAAAGATTGGCCTTTATAAAATATCCCCCTGTCTGTCCGATATTATACACAGATTCTTCAGCTATTTTTTTTATGCAGTCCTGCACAAACCCATGAACTGGAGCAACTTCAGGCATTATTTTTTCTTCATAAGTATTATCTCTTGATTTTATAAATAATAATACCATCAATATTCCTACAATCATAATAGAAAAAATAATAAAGACAGAGACCTGAGATTTTTTCATGTTGAAATGCTGGAAATTATATATTTTGTTGTGTGGCATTTTAACAGATAAAAAATTTCTTTGAAATTTTTTTCATTTTCATTTTCAAAACTCAATCACATCACTTTTTGAATCTGATTTTGTAGGCCTTACAATTATAGAGCAGACATTAGGATTAGGTTGGTTGTCATATTTGTCTTTGCATCTTATGTAAAGGTTAGTATTTATTGACCATTCTGAACTGTGTGAAATATAATCTATTGAAGACATCTTTATTCCACTGTCTATCTCAAAATTACAATCTTTGTTTGAATAACTGCAATCAGCAGGTTCACTAGTCATTATCTTGAGTTCTCCGCTATCCTTATAGACCCTTGTGATGACTGGAGATTGTTTATCGCTCTCTACAATAAAGTTAGTCTTATTATATTCAGCATTTCCTCCAAGATCAACACATTTATAATAATAAGTGTAGTTTCCTTTAGCAAGGTCTTGCCTTTGTGTATGATTGCTTTGTCCTGTCTCTAGAAACAAGATATAATCCTCGTCATTTATAGGTTTTCCTTGATAATAATAACATAGTGATTCTCCATCCTTATACCCATTGTCTGTCAATACATTAAGATACACAGGAATATAATCTGTAGCACCTGATATTTTTCCAGCAGGGCCAACATACATTATGTTCAAAGGTTGAGTGCCGACAACAATATATTGATAACTCTCCCTGTTTTCATTTCTATCTCCTTCTTGTGCCCAAGGCTTATCTTTGCATCTGAAATAATATGAATTATCCTTTCTTGATTCAATTCCAGTAAGATTTGTCCTGCAGGTATACACATAATTGCTGTTCATTTCCCAGACATGCATGTCGCATTCCATTTTGTTTTCCATATTTTTAAAAGCCCTGTCTGTCTTCGACCATTTGCATTCAGAAGGTTCATTTACATATATTTCTAAATACAGGTTTGATTTGTTGAATTGTACAGGTTTTCCACTTGGTATACTCGCACCTTCAATTATAGGAGGAGTTGTATCAGGGCCTTTATCTACACAGAAACTTACTGAAAAAGAGTTCTCATTTATATTGCCATTAGCATCTTTGCATCTTATGAATAATTTATATTCTCCATTGTTCTTTAGTTCAGGAGCTTCAGCATTTATTGCATCTGGTCCTGGAAGCGAAAGTTTTTCACTATGGTTATAGGTATAAAGATTATTTCCACCTACAAAAAATGACATTGTCTCATAACCTTCTTTTCCTTTTGTCAAGTTATAATCTATCTTGCACTGGCTTGGTTCATCTGTTATGAATTCAAATTCTAAAGGAGTGTATGCTTTCAAGCAATTTGCATTGGTTAGGGTAATTTTAACTCCTGTATCAGGAGGCCTTATTGCAGGATCAGGCTTGAATTTATGGTCTTTGTTCACTTTTTTAAATTCTATAACAGGTGAATTTACATCTTGAGGATTTTTCCAAAAACATTTTTGTTCTTTTGTACCTTTATTTTCTATTTCACATGCTTGTCCTAGGCTTTTGCATGTATATTCAGAACAATCTTTAAATTTATTGCATAACTCGCAATCTTCTCCACCAATTGGTGCTTCCCATGGAAGACATTCAAACTCTGCAATCTCTTGGGATTTCTTTTTATAAGTAGCAAGGAATATTATTGTAGCAACAGATAATCCTAATATTGTAGAACCTAATTGTCCTAAAGATTTTTCTGTTAAACCTGCAACAATTCCTCCAACTGTTCCAGAAATACTTCCCCATAATGCGCCATTATCTCCACCAGCAAGGCTTCCAATTGTTCCAAAAATAGCAGCTCCAAAACCTGCTTTCTGTATTATTGAACCAATATTAAAACTTAATACATCTCCTATACCTCCACCTCCTCCTCCGTTTCCACCACCCCCACCCCCTCCACTACCGCCACCTCCACCTCTATCAATACCTCCACCTCCTGTATCATTTCCACCACCTGAAATGGGTCCACCACTATCATCAATAGGATTGTCTCCTGTTCCTTGTCCGCTGTTGTCAGTTCCTGAATTTCCTTGCCCAGCACCATTATTAGTTCCAGGAGGTATTGGAGGAGGTCCTGGAGGAGGATTTGTTCCAGGAGGATTGCATTTATCACAACCTTGTGCATAAATCATATTATTAAATGCAATTATAGATATCACTAAATTCAAAAGTATAAAATATGTTTTGAGTTTATTTATAATCATAATCATAGTCAGAGTTCCGCCAATTGACTCTGTTTTCACTTCCTCCTTTTACATCAGTTAATATTCCATTCATTACTTTAACATTTCCATTATCTTTTACTAGTACAGCATCTTCTGTATATTTTCCAGCTATATTTGCTTTTGCTCCGCAATCTCCAAGGCTTGAACAGACCTTGTTCATCTTGTCTATCCAGGAGTTTTCTAGAACTTCGCAATTGTTCTTGCAGGATTTTGAATTAAAAATATTTGTATTATATTCAATTATTTGTTGAGAATTTCCTAAACTGCATACTGAACTTGCATCTCCACTTTCCCAGAATTTAAGTCCAGGTGGATAATTAGGAAGGCATATTCCTTCGCCATTGACAATACCAGTTCCATTTGGATTAGTCTGGGTTGTTGTACTGGTTGTTCCTCCTGAAAAACTTTGGTTCCCGCTGTTTTTTTTCTGCCCTGCTCCATCATAATGCATACCCTCTATCCAATAACAATCTCTTTTATCAGTGTTCTCACATTTTTTTTGAGTGATTTGGTCTATGCAATCTTTCCATCTATTTGTTCTGCATGCACCTTCTATAAAACTTCCATATACAGTATTTACTTTCTGCTGTAAGCATATTTCATTCCTGAAATCAGCACAAGGCTCTGTTGTTTCTTCACCCTGTATGCATACATGCCGAAAATGCCTGCTTCCTACTGTGTCTTGTCCTTGTCCTGTCTCTGAATTATATATGCACCAGGATTCTCCATTCTTGTAATCATTTCCATTTTCTGTTTTATAACAATTCAAGTCCTTGCATATTTTATCACCGAAATTTGCTTCTCCATTTCCACATATACTGCCTTGAAGATAATTGCAGTTACCACAGCTCTTGGAATTTTTATTGCCGTCTTTATTATTATAGTTGCATGCTTGTGATTTTGGTATTATTTTTTTCCAATAAAGAGGATCTTTGGAATATATTCTATTAGAATCATATATGTTAGCAGGATTTCCACAACTGTCCTTGAAATAAATTTCATCTTTTCCTTCAACACATATAGTCTCAGTTGTAGGCCCGCAGTTTGTTCCAAGTTCATCAGCAGAGCACAGATAATCTTTGAAAAATTCTGTTCCAGAAGTTATATTAGATGATTTCTCTGATTTGCCAGAATTATCGCATTCAGCCCTTGTTGTTAACATGCATGTCTTTTGGTTCTCTACTTCATAGACACAAGCACCTTTGTCTTGTGAATAAGCAAGCAATATGCATTCAGATTCTTTTTTTATGTCTTTCCTGAAATTAGTCTTAAGGCCATAAATGTTGGATATTCTTTTGCATCTAGTCAATGTGACAAAACTAGCTTGATCCCCTAATACGCAGCATCCGAGGCTGCATTGAGGCACATTGCATTTAGAATCATCTAGCCAAGTTCCAGTTGATTCCTGGCATACTCTTTGAGGAGAGTTTTCCATGCATATTCCTTCTTCAGAATCAACACAGCAACCAAGTTTGCAAAAACTAGTTGAATCACAGCTTGTTGGAGAGTCTCTATAAGCTTTTCCTGAAACAGAATCAGGTGATTTATCACAGTTTTCCTTGAAAGTGTTCTGGCACCATGCTCCATTCTTAGTTTTTTCACAGCAAGTGTTATAGGCAGGCCATGTCTGAACTTGTGCAAAAACAAAATTAATTGCAGTTATAATTATCATTAATGAAATTAATATTCCAATGATTTTTTTGTTTATGAGGTTCATTTTTTATTCTTAAATTTATTATGTCGGAAATTGAAAACCTCATCTTTTAAGATGAGGTAGTTTACCTGCATTCAATTTCCGAGCACAAGAAAATTGTTTTATGCAATTTTCTGTGCAGAAAATTCTTCTGAAAGAATTTTCATGCATCCTAAA
>JAUYDD010000209.1 GCA_030704765.1 Nanobdellota archaeon
CCCTAAAGGTTTTTTGCCACAGCTAAAAAATCGCCTGCTGGCGAGTGTGGTTTGATTGGCCCTTGTTTTTAGGATGCTCAGAAATTAAAACAAACTAACATCCACATCTTAAAAGATGTGGTTTAATTTCTGACATTAACATCATAATCAGCAAAATCTTCGAACAAGAGGAAAAGATTGAGCATCATCACCAAATCCCTGACGGGATTTGTACCCACACCCAAAGGTATGGGTTTGTAGTGGATTTGGTGAACTAGAGCGAAAAAACAAAGCAGAAGCTTTGTCCATCACCTAAAGGTGATGGTTTATTTTTTGCCCAGATTAATTCGAGCTGAGTATAAGCGAGGCGAGAGTAATGTTAAGATATTAGGTTTACTTAACAGTAATTAAGAATTATCTAGCATCTATTGCTTTCTCTTCCTATGCCCTGAACAGGAAGCTTATAAGATGGCATAACTTCATTTTGCATAGTATACATATGTGCTGCTGCTTGATCAATTCCCCTCATAAATCCAACTGAATGTTTCAACATATTTCCTACCATTTCTCTATCTTGAGTTCTTGCAGGAGGATATTCATGCTCAACAATCAAAGGTGTCTTGCTTGGATCAATTGCTAGATATTCTCTTGCTGCAAGTTGATGGTCTAACCAGTCAACTGTTCTATTTTGTAAATAACCTAAAGGATCAGGTCTTGCTGTTCCTGGTAATTCATGCATACAAGGCATTACTTTCCAAGCATTTCCCCACTGTCTTGTATCTGGATGAGGTTTTCCATCTATTCTATCTCCTCTTTCTATAGGTTGTCCCCAATATCCCCAAGCAGCAATAGCTTTAGAATCAATTACTTGTCCTTTTACATGAAATCCATCAATTAAAAAATTATAACCTTGATCTTTAAGATATTCAAAAACAGCTCTTGGACTTTGTCCAATTAAAATAGAATGCGAAGGGTCATAATGAATCCTGAATTGATCTCCAACACCATGTTTTTTAGCAATTTTATGTAATGCAATCCATACTCCAGGAGTATAAGCAATATTATTTGCAGAACAATCTGTTGTATTCCAACCTGGCATTGGACATTGCTCTACTCTATAAACTAATCCCCTATTTTTTGCTTGTTGTAATATAGGAATAAATCCTTCTTCAAAATCTCTTAAATTTTGATCCATATCATGGCTTTGATTTCTTCCAACAAAACCGCAGACTGCTTTAACTCCAAGCCACTGAGCTGCATTCATAATCCCTACCATAAAATCATATTTTTTTTGTCTTATTCCAAAATCTCCTGTTATCATATCATCAAAATAACCAATGTCTGAAATACCAACTTTATTTTCATCAAGAGCTTTTAGAACTCTTTGAGCTCTTGATGCATTAAAAGGTTCTCTTAAATCCAGATGATTTGCAACAGGGTCTAACAAAGCTTCAGGAGGGACATCTGCAACACTAGGATGTAATGCAGAAGATAGCTGAATGCAATCAACATTTAAATCTTTTGCAAAATCTATCCAATCTATTATTGCTTGATCAGGGTATTCATCCCTTACTTCTCTTGGTGTTAATTCTTGCAAAGCTGCAGTTAAAACACCTATTGGCATATATTTTGCTGAAAAGTCTGGCATTTTATTTTCCAACCTCTTTTTTATAATTTTTTTGATTAGCGGCTGTTCGATAAATTGCTTTTAGGGTTTGCATTACATGAAGAGCTTCTTGAGCTGTTGGTACAACAAATAAATCTTTTCTATTATCAGAAGATAATTCTTTTTGAGCAACTAATTGAGCATATAAAGCAAATGCAAGTGCTTGTTTTCTATGCACATCTCTCCAACCTTCATCATGTTTTGAAGGAGTAAAGTATCTAAATGGAGGATTATTCATTGCTAATCCTTCTCTTAACCACGGAGCAATATTTTTTAAGTATGTTAATGCACCAGGATCTCTTGTTATTGTTTCAGCTTTATTGCCATATCCATAAAGAACAAGGTCATTTGCATTATCAGTATTAAATTCAAGACTTCCTTTATTTCCATAAGCTCTAACTCTTAACATATTTTTATGACCTGCATTTGTTTGAGATACTCTTAAATCAACTATTGCTCCATTATCTAATTCTAAAACAGCATCCATTACATCATCACCATGATATTGAGTATCTCCTCCAACAGGAATTCTTAATTCTTCTCCACCCTTTTGGAAAGTTCCTCCTCCAGCTGGAAGTTTCCTTTCTTTTACAACATTTTGTATATAAGCATTTCTAACTGTAACTACATTTCTACTTGTCATAAACTCTAAAGAATCAACAGCATGATAAGCTATATCAACTAGTTTTCCTAAATTACCTAAATCATCATGACCTAATTCTCCTCCAATTCCTTTTAATGCTCTCCAATATGCAGGGCAATCAGGACCCATCCAATCTTGTTCATATTCTACTTGGCTACGAACCATATTTCCAATAACACCTTCCTGAATCATTTGTCTTGCTTCTAACATCATGGTCCACATTCTATTTTGAGAAACAATTCCAATTTGTCCAGGATGTTTAGAATCTAATACAATTAATCCAATTGCACCTTCTAAACTATTTGCAGGAGGTTTTTCAACATAAACAAATCTTTTATCAGCATCCTCTGTTTTAAAAACAGCTTCTGCTTGAGGTGCATGAACATTATTTGGGCCTGAAATAACTGTTAATTTATGAGTTTTCAAAAAGCGACTAAAAGTTGCTTGATCTTTAGTTACATCAAGATTTTCCATAAAAAAAGCATTAGGAACACCGTAAGTTCTAGCAACATCAATAGCAACATCTCGTGCATCATAAACAGCTGCAACTGTTGCAATTCTGGGATTTGATTGTAAGTCTTCTGTATGATAAGGGCCCATCATACCTCCGCAACCAGATATACCAACTCTTATTGGACTAAAAGAAAATGATTTTTGGGCATTAGTTGTTCTTATTTCTTCTTTTGCTATTATTGCATTAACCATTAAAACCAAAAAATCCTTGACTTTATAAACATTATTACAAAAATATAATATATATTAATAACTGTTTATTTTAAAATACATTATTTAAAAGTATAAATAAAAAAGAATTAATAATAATGTAAACTATTTTTACAAGCATATTGGAAATGAAAATTGGGACTTAGACATAGGTGTAGTAGTAAAAAATTCAACTGAACTTAGAAACTTTATAAATAAATTAAGAGAGGAATTTAGTGATATAATTAAAATACATGATATTTATTCTATTGTAGAATTATCAAAAGGAAATATTACTCCAGAGGGAGTTTTCAAATAATCTATACTAATTGTTCTCAATATAATTCATTTTATGAATTTCTTCTGCTCTATATACAGAAGAATGATCAAGCCCGCCTAAACATAGAAGTGTGTTTATTCCTTCTGAACATGCAACAGACTCAAGTCCTTCATCTTCTATTTGTCCCAATACACTATTACCCAAAGCTGAATAAAATTCTTTCAGAGCTTGAGAAATATGGACTAATGGCATTTTATTCTTTCTTTTCCTCTGTTTCTTTAACTCTAGTTTTTACTATCTTGCCTGCTTTTCTAAATTCTATTTCATTATTGATGAGTTTTCTTAATATATCCTTAAGGTCTTTTGTCTTGACCCTTATCTGCAAAGTAGTGTCTCTGTCTCTGATTGTTACATCTTTATTCAGAACAGATTCTTCATCAACTGTTATGCAATAAGGGGTGCCTATTTCATCATTCCTGGAATATCTTCTTCCAATAGAACCTGATTTATCATAATTTATATTCCATTCTTTTCTTAGGTCTTTTACAATATCTTCAGCAATTTTATTGTATTCAGGATTTTTTATAATTGGAAACACAGCTGCTTTTACAGGAGCAAGTTTAGGATTTAATTTTAAAACAATATTATCTCTTTTTTTATCATAATAATACGAATCAAATAAAAATACTAAAAATGCTCTTTCAACACCTAATGAAGGTTCTGATACTACTTCAGGAAGTATTTTCTTTTTTGATTCTTCATCAAATAATTTAAGGTCCTTGTTTGAGTATTTTTCATGCTGTGTCAGGTCAAAATTTCCTCTGTCAGCAATTCCTTGCAGTTCAGACCATCCGAACGGGAATTCATATTGCAGGTCCCAGGTATCAGTAGCATAATGGCTTCTTTCTTGACTTAAATGTTGCCTTATTCTGAACTTATTCATATTTGCACCAAGGGACATGAACCATTTAGTCTCTAAAGCTAAAAAATATCCATGCCAATGAAGTTTTATAATTCCTTGGTTCACTGCATCCTTGACTTTCATCCTGACAGGCTCTTTTCCAGCTATTTGCATTTCTTCTGAATAGACATTTAATTCAAAATCTTCTATATCTTTGAAATAAGGGCAATCTTTTCTTTTTTCAGGGTCTATAAAATACTCTATTTCCATTTGTTCAAACTCTCTGCATCTAAATAAAAAATCTCTTGGAGAAATCTCATTCCTAAAGGATTTTCCTATCTGAGCAATGCCAAAAGGAAGCTTCAGTCTAGAGTTATCCTGTACTAATTTAAAATCAGCAAATATTAATTGAGCTGTCTCAGGCCTTAAATATGCTAAAGAATTATCAGTGACAACAGGGCCTACATTTGTCCTGAACATCAAGTTGAAATCACTTATTACTTCATATTCTCCACCACATTCACAATTAACCTTTCCAACTTCATTTTTATCTATTTTATTGGGTCTTTTACATTTCAAACACTTGACATATACATCTGTAAAACTATCAACATGGCCTGATGCTTTCCACACTTTTGGATTAGTTATTATAGAACCATCAATTCCTGTAATATCATCTCTTTCATAAATATGAAACTTCCACCACTCTTTTTTTATATTATTTCTTAATTCAACACCAATAGGTCCGAAATCCCAAAAACCAGAAAGTCCGCCATATATCTCTCCTGAAGGATAGACAAATCCTTTTCTTTTGCAGAAATTAGCTAGTTCGTCTATATTAATATCTTTTTTTTCTAGATTACTTATCTCTGGATTATTGATAGGCTCATCCAGAAGGTTGTTGTTTTTTATTTTTTCTTCTATTTCTTTTGCTTTTTTTTCAGCCTCTTCTTTGTTTTTTCCAAGATACGCAACTGTTTTGGATATAACTTTATTGCCTTCTCTTACACTTTTCCTTAAATAATAATATTCCTTTCCTGATATGATCTTTTTTACAATGAACATTTCTAACTCCTTGATTTTTGGGAGTTTGAAAGACAGAGAAAATCAACTCCCATGATTTTCTTTTCTCTGTATGATTTAGGAACTACAAGAGAGTTTAAAAATATTTTCACCATGCAATAACCTAAGCTATAAAATACTAATAATAAAACATATTAATAAATCTAATTTCTACCAATTTCTCTTTCAGATATATCTGGAAACTCTCTTAAATATGCTTCTACCATGGTTTCGCAAGAATCAAGCGCAAGATAAAGCCATTCTATTGCTTTATATTTATTATTCATCTCTCTATGGAGTTTTCTTGGATTCCTTATAAGTTCTGATACCTCTTTTGCACCTGATAAATCTATTCCTTCGATTAACCCAGATAATCTTTCTCTTGAATGACTTCTAGAAAGTATTAGTTCGCCTGTCCTTATATAGACTAATTTTATTGGAAATTTAGCTGTTAATTTAAGACTCTCTATAGTGCTATCTAAAAATTTAGGATGATTGTTTTCAAAAAGATTATAAGCACATAAAGAAGTGTTCCTTATTCTCCTAAAGTTAAAAGCAGCTGCATTTAGTACTCCTAACTTATAATCTAATCCATTTAATTGAGAGATAAAATCAGGTCCTGATAAGACTTGTGCAGAATTTCTAAGAAACTCTGTAAAGTCACAAGTATAAGATAAAAACCTTCCATCATTCCCAGTTATTCTATCAAGAAGATTAAATTGTATATCAACTCTGCTTCTTCTAAGACTATCAGCTAAAATTTCAGAGATATCTTTTAATTTTCCCTTATCTAATACAACTCTATCTGAATCCAATATAAGCCCACCATCTATATCACTTATTCCGGGAACAAACTCTTTTCCATCATATATAGAACCATAAACATAAAAACATACATCTAGATGTCCTTCTCCAAGTCTTTCCTTAAACTCTTCTAAAAAAGCTTCATAATTTTCTCTTCTTAATAACTCATCTTCTCTCATGAATCAAAAAGAAATATACCTATTTTAAACTAATCTATATTCTAAAGCATATTTTTTCATCAAAAAAACAATGGGCCACCACACCCTAAAGGTTTTTTGCCACAGCTAAAAAATCGCCTGCTGGCGAGTGTGGTTTGATTGGCCCTTGTTTTTAGGATGCTCAGAAATTAAAACAAACTAACATCCACATCTTAAAAG
>JAUYDD010000031.1 GCA_030704765.1 Nanobdellota archaeon
GCAAGAAAATCTTTTCAGAAAGATTTTCTGCACAGAAAATTCATCTGAAAGAATTTTCTTGTGCTCGAGAATTGAAAACTGTAACATTTGCTACGACCACATGATAAATCATGAGGTTTTCAATTCTCGACATAAAAAAATCATTCTAATCTTTCAGCTAATTCCATAGCAACAATGCCATTTCTTCCAATCCTATCAGTGCTTGAAAATCTCTCATATTCTGATAAAGCTTCTTCTATTGTAAATCTTGGAAAGATTTTTTCTACAGGTATGTCTTTGAACATCTTTTTTATGATTTTTCTCCAATCACCATTATATTCACCTGGCGAAAAATAATATACTTCTCCTATTGAAAACATTAATTCAGGCCTGTCTATTCTTCTAAATTGTTCATCAACAGGAATTACTATTGCTATATCTCCTGGACTAGCTAAATCAAATCTTTTATTCTCATCTTTAAAGTCAGGAGCTCTCGTGTCATAGGTTTTCCTGCCTGAGTCAATAAGGCCATAGATATACAATAAAGTGTTAAGATAAAATTTTTTCATTTTGTATTAAAAATCATTTTTTTAAGCGCTAACGCAACCAGCATCACTATTCGCAGCTGCAGCACCTGTTGCAACTGCATAACCAAATCCAGGACTAGGGCTTGCACTTGAAACATTCTTTGAGCATTCACTTGCAGGAGCTTTGTTGAAAGCACTGCATATTGTCTTTAACATACTAGCAGAATCTCTTCCAGAGCTTGCTTCAACACCATTGATTATTAATGTCGGGCTTCCCTGCACTCCATATTGATTGCTCAGTTTTTTATCAACTTCATAATATTCTTTTGCTTTTTTATTGTCGTTTGCTAAGCAGGTATTTAATTTAGTTGCGTCAACACCTGTTTTCTTTATGCATCCAGCAGAGTCTCCTGCTTCAAGGAAACATTCTAGATAGGGTATATACTTTGCTGATTGCTCTTCTCTTATACATACTTGATTATAAGTCTCTTTTTCTTCTTTGTCACCATGCATGAAATAATGCACAAACCTTACTTTAGCATCTGCTTTAGTTCCTAATGCTTTTATTGCTGGTATTAATCCTTTTTCAGCTTGTGTTCCATAAGGGCAATGAGTCATTATAAATAATTCAGCTTTTGGTTTATCAGATTTTGGCAATTCCTTGGGCTTATCAGTGCAATATCCCTGAGTGCATACTTGATTAGGCCCGCATTCATCATCTGCCTTGCATTCAGGTTCAATTGTTTCATTGCTTGAAGTTATTTCAACAGCACCTTGGACAAAATAATTTCCATCTTTTGTCACATATACAGGTATTTCTTGTCCTTGATAAGAAACAGTAACAGCATAAAGGTTGCCTTTATTTTCTGAAGATACATAAGTGACTCCTCCGCCTGTCCTTGTATTCAAGAAATCTACAAGTTTAGTAGAAGCAGTTTCAGCAGGTACACTAACTGTTCCTCCACCTGTAACATAAGATTTACTATATATAATATAACCAAGCAATACTATTATAATAACAGCTAACATTCCAGAAAAAGTTTTCCAATCATTCTTTCTTTTAGAAGGACTGTGTTCAACATGATGCTCTGTATGATGTTCAGGTGATTTCACTTCATGATGTTCGCTATCCTTTTTAGGTTCATCCATTCTTTGTTAAGTTTTTAACGGTTTTTAAAGCTTTCGAATTATTGATTTATATTTTTATGAAATATATATTAGAACATATAAAAAAAATTATATAAAATTATAGGCGACTAAAGTGCATTTTAATTTTTCAATTGAATTTGCTTTATTGAAAAATAGTAAATCAAAAAAACAATCCACCACACCCTAAAGGTTTTTTGCCACAGCTAAAAAATCGCCTGCTGGCGAGTGTGGTTTGATTGGCCCTTGTTTTTAGGATGACTTCAAAATCTTCATATTTTAAAGGTTTCAAATCTGCCGAGGCAGAGCCTCGGGGTATTAAACCCAGATTTGAAAATCAAAAAAATTTC
>JAUYDD010000032.1 GCA_030704765.1 Nanobdellota archaeon
AATTTTCTGTGCAGAAAATTCTTCTGAAAGAATTTTCATGCATCCTAAAAACAAGGGCCAATCAAACCACACTCGCCAGCAGGCGATTTTTTAGCTGTGGCAAAAAACCTTTAGGGTGTGGTGGCCCATTGTTTTTTTGATTTCAAGAAATTTTTTTGATATTACTGCAGCTTATTTTTGATAAATCCTCTTCTTCAATGTTTTTAGAATCATCATCTATATATAACACTAATCCTACATTTGAAAACCATCCACCCTCGCTATTTGCTATGACTCTTGCAACAATAAGTTTTAGTCCATGGTCACAATCTTTATTAACTAAACTTTTTAAAAAAGCTTGATTTTTAGAGCTCATTCCTGAATCAGCACTATCAGGCACAGGATACCATTTTGATTTTTCTTTATCAGGATTATTATAAAAAGACCAATACCATTTTTTTTCATCAAAATCATATTTATAAAATAGATTAGCTTCAACTGTTCCATCTTCTAGTTCTAATTTAAAATCAGGATATTTTACAGTATTTGCATCAGTTGCAGTATTTGAATTAGTGTTTTCATCTTTACTAGAAGGTATTGCTCCAGGTGCAAGTGAACTAGCTGGAGGAAGGTCTATATTCTGATTATTTGAAAAAATTATTCTTCCTTCAATATCCTTTGAAACTTTTTTCTTTTCTCCTGAAACAAGAGTCACTATCTGGTTATTATAATCAAAATTAATTATATCATACCTATTTATATTGCTGTTTTCATAGACTTTGATGAAATTAACACTGCTTCCTGCTGGAAGATATTCGATTTGAATATCTCCAGGTTCTACATTTCCTGAATATCCAGAGCTTGCACTAGAAGCATCAAAAATTACTGGAACATTTTCAACAAGAGTGTTTCCAGTAATATTTCTAGGCAATAGGTTTTCAGCAACTTTTCTATATAGATTGGATAAAAGATATAATGCTCTTGCTCTATGCACATTATTATTAGCAAGTTTGTTTAATCTATCCAGACTATTAGCAATTGATATTATCTTCGACTCTACTGATGCCTTGGTGTCTAATTGGTTTATCACTAGACTATCAATATCTTTTTCAGCCTGGTTTGCAATAGATACACTCATATCATCAGTATAAAAATTATTTTCTCCAAGATTAGCAAGATCAACTGCATCCAATACTTGTTTTTCTATACCTTTATTTTTGATGACATTCTTGGCTGAATTAGTGTCAAGCCAGCACCTTATAGTAGAATCATCGCAATAACCAACATTTTTCCACCTGTCATAGCTTGTACTAGTTTTATCATATTCTCCTGAAGGCAACACTTTTTTACCAGGATTTTCACTAGAACATACTCTTATTATTCCTTGATTATATAATTGAGGCTCCAATGCATTTTCTGCCATTGATTGAAGATTAGGGCTAAAAGACAATGATGGAGTTCCTGCAACACATTCTTTTTCACTATTTATGCCTGTTTTCAATTGTTCTTGGACAAAAGAATCTGTCATTGAATTAAGCATATATGAAGTAGTGACTTGTCCAAAACCGCATTCATCTTTTCCATTGATACTGATGCATAATTGCTTAAATCCAGATGGTGCAGAAAAGTCTCTTGCTTCATCAACTCGTCCTCCACGAGGAATATATCCTCTAGCTACAACATAAGAGCCTGTTGTGAAAACCATATTGTTGCTTGGAACATCTTTTAAGTAGACTGCAAAATAACTTCCAAAGTCCTTTCCTGAATAAATATGATAATAGACTTTATAATGCGAGGTAGGAGGCACTGTAGCAGTTGTTAAAACATCTTCAGAAAACCATGCATGGTATTGTGATGGACTGTCTGGTTCTATTAATCTTTTGAATATCTCTCCTGAATTTACCATGCTCAAAGATATGAAAGATTTGCAGAACTCTACGCCAATATCATCAGTGGATCTTCCAGCAAATGCATGCATAGAATTGACAGCATATTCATTCCTGAAATATCCAATTGCATTCTGCATATTATCCCAGGCATTTTGTACTGTTGTATATTCTCCACCGCCTCTTGCTCCTTGATTATACATAGATTCAATCATCCTAGGTAAAAGAACATTTAAAAAAGGTATTGCTTGTTTCCAGAAGAACTCGCAAAGATAGATGCTTTTTATTTCATCGCATATGCCTACATTTCTTCCTGTCTCAAGACTCTCATTCAAGCACTGGACTGCTGAATTCAATATGCTTACATATCCTTCAATTCCAGCATGCACTCCAGTAAGGCATATTGGCACTGCTATACCTTCTCTGACATTAGGAAGGCACAGCATCAAACTTCCAATGACTCCAGTCTGGATTACATTATCTACTCTGAATTGTCCTCCAAGGTCACATCTTGAAGCAGGACATATGACTGGATCACAGACATTGAAAAGTATATTGCAGTCCTGTGGGCTCATGAAATCAGTGCATCTGCCTTCTTGCCCTCCGAATGAAGTTCCGGATTTGAATATCTTTCCATTTATTGTTATTCTGTCTTTTCCATATTGTTTTGCAGCATCATAGACAGCTTGTTGTGCTTTTATAACAATGTTCCTTGCTTCAGCAGAATTCATTCCTGGAAAATTTATATCAGCTCCAGTCTCTACATTATAATATCTACATATGTCATCTGCACTTTTCTTGAATTCTATTATTCCGTTTTCACCAACATTGCAGATATAAAAATTTATAACTCTTCCAGATTCATCATAAGGTTTTCCAAAACCAGTAAGAACATAAGTCATCTCTGCATACCATCCTTCATTTATATCAAAAGGCACTTCTGCAGGAAGGCCTTTATATGGAGCTCTATCAAAATATTTTACCATTAATTTCTCTGGATTTTTCATAGCATTCTGGTAAGCTTTATTGTTTCCTTCTTTTACTCTATCAAGCCCTGATAAGCTCATGTAATTTCTTACTGATTCAAGGCCTTTGCCTGTAACTTGCTGGCCATCTATAGTAAAAACACTGCCATTTGAAAGAGGTGTATAACTTCCTTTAATTCCGCTTATTTCATTCATTTCTACAATAACTTCCTTATTTGCAACACTGGGGTCCGCTGTGAACTTAGTATTTCCAAAACTTTTCTTTTCAGGTATAAACACTCTTACTACAGCAGCTCCTTGCCTGAAATTTTTATAGATATTATGGCTGCTATCAACTTTTGTTATTCTTTTTACTTCTCCAATAACAAAATCTCCAGTTGGATTTATTGGTTTTATTCCAAGATTATATAAATTTGTGTTTTTTTCTGATTCAATATTTGCTTTATTCATCTCATCATAATTTTTTGCAGATAAGACAGTATTGCCTAGCTCACTATCGACAACTTTTTTTAATGCCTCGCTTCCTCCTGCTTCCTTGACTCCATATAAGGTCATTATGTCTCTTCTTTGTTCATGGGTCAATCCTTGCATAGAACAAATACCATTTTCTCCGCTAAAAGGTATGCTTGAATTTCCAACTCCAGGTAAAGTAACACTTCCGCTAGCTCCTTTGCAGAATTCATCAAATCGTTCTTTGAATTTTTTTTCAACTTCCTGTGTATTAACTTGACCTTGAAAATCCAATATATCAGTAGGTTTTATTCCAACTTCTTTTTCAATATCTTTTATTATATTGTTTGTCTGTTTAATATTATCTGAATATATCTTTACATCGTTTTGTATCTCACTTCCTTTATTTAATAAACATTGCTGGACAGTTGAATATTTCTTTTCATTAACTAATCTTTCGCATATATCATTCCAACCCCCTGTTGCAATCATTATCCTATCCCTAGCCATGGATTCTCCATCTGCACCTGCTAAAAGATTTTTAAATGTCAATATTGCTGAAGTAGCAAAACAAGCGCCCTTCATTGCTTTTATCGCATTTCCAAGATTCCTGTTAAGATCATTCCATTGTTTCATAGAATTCAGTAGATTAATCATAAGTTCCTTTGTTTGTTCAGGTGACAATTGTATTGCTCTTTTTTCAATACCTATCTTGAACTTGAAATCACTCTTTGCTCTTTGCCCAAATGTCTTGGGTATTATCACTACTTTAGCTTGCTTATCAAGATTTATTTTTAATAATTTAATATTAATCCCATCAAGCATTGTTTGAGAGTTTTCATATAATCCGAGTTTTTCATTTCTAGTTACACCAGTAGAATTCAGTAGAGTTTTATCATATTTTATATATGCAAAATCATCTTCAACACTTTTCAATTGAATTGTTTGAATAAAATCATTATTTTTTATAGCCCTAATATCATCTATACCTAATGTCTCTTCTTTTCCATCAACCAAAAAAACAGCACTAAGTTGATTTCTTGTTGGTTTTTTAATATCCAACAGCTCTATTGAATATGCTTCATTGTTCATTACAAAACTAGATTTAGATTTGCTAGTATCATACTTCATCAAAAAGTTCCTTTCACTTATTATCCTATTAGCCATATTTGAATCAGGATAATCTCTTACTAACCTGTCATAAAGGCTTTTAGCTTTTCCATCCATGCCAAATAGTTTAGAAAGCCTAGCAGCCTCATACAAACCTACAGCTGCATAAGTATCTTCATCAGCTATTCTTCTTTCAGCTGGATAAAAATCAGCTAGATCTTCATAATTTTGTATTGACTTGTCATAATACTCTTTTGAAAGGATCTCTTGTGCACTCATCTGTTCATAGATATAATCTTTGTCTTTTGCAATAAACGTATCTTCTAAAATCACTCCAAAAGCACTAGAGCCTTCAATAACAATTTTTATCTCAACATTATTGGATATATCTTTTTGAATCTCTTTTTTTATCTTTAATTTATACTGGTTTTCAACAGCTTTTTTTATCAAAGGTTCTAGATCCTGATAACTTTTTCTGTTTTCTTTTACAACCTTATCTATTGCTTCAAACACTTGTTTATCCAAATACTCGTATTTTGTCATTGAAAAATCATCCCTGATAAGCACTGTATATTTTTTATTATTAATATCCTGGTCCATATATGCTACATAAATGTTTTTATCAGGAAATATCTTATCACCTATTGCAAAATTCATTATATTGCCTTGTCCAAGATTAAAACTAGCTTTTCCAGCATTCAAGGATAACTCCATTCTTCCATTGCTTCCAGGGCAGCTTAAGATAAGTTTTCCACCACCACTATAAGTTTGAAGATCCAATACTCTGCATTTATTGTCTATTATCCTATCTCCCTTACTTACCCAGACTTGCTGGCCATCTATCTGCAATAAAGCAGACTCAACAGGAGCTGCAATTTTTTCAAGTCTAATATTCATTCCAGCTGCACAATAAAATCCATTCAAATAAATATCCTTAGATGTCTCTCCTGGCCTTAAAGTAACTGTAGCTTGCCTTGAATCAAAATCCCGATATAGGGATATTGTTGCAGCATTTGGCTCTATTGCATCAGCCCTGATATATGCCTTTCCATTCCAAAAACCCTGGTTCTTATAATTTGCAAGCCAATCAGGATCATTCATTTCATTAAGATAAAAATTAGTTTCTCCAATCCCAAATGCTCCTTCACTGTCATAATCAATTGTAGCAGTAATGTTTCCTTCAATAGATTCAGGCATATCTTTTTCAACAGGATTTTTTGCTAATACTATGACTAGATAACCCATATCAGGATTTATTGGATTTCTTGTCCATGAACTTTTATAATATTCACTGTTTCTTATAGCAATTCTCGGTGGATAATAACTCACTCCTGAAACTCCTTTTGGATATTGCCCTGAAAAATGAATGCTTCGAACTCTTGTCAAGTCAACCAAAGGATTCACATGCACTGACATTACTTTGCAGAATATCGGAACATTCTGTTCTTCTAATAAATCAGACCTTACAACAGCAGGGCTGCATCCTCCTGGAACAATCTGCAATATCACATCTTGCCTTTCCATGCAATCTTGCTGATTAAACTGAGGCCAGAATGCACTAGTTGAAGTATATTCATACCCTCCGCCATAAGACGGATTTGTGAATTGCGGATTTACAGATGAACCATATATATTTGTAGTAGCACCGACTGTGTTTCCAGAAAAACTCGCTGTATTTGTTGCAGAACTAGTTGAATAAGGGTCATAACCACCAAAAGTCTGGGACATAATTAAATTGATATTGAATAATATCAAAAGATAAATAAAGATACATTTTATTTTTCTATTGTTTGTTATTGATTTTTCCATTTTTATTCAAAACTTATTCCTAGATTTGAATTATCTATTTTATTATAATTTGATTGCAAGTCCTCTATTTTAGCAGGATTTCCATAAATCTCTGGTTCTATTACTATCTTTAATGAATTTTCAAGTTCAGATTCAGCAATATAATAGTTCTCTTTTCCTCCTCCTGTGACTGCATAGCTTATTAGTTGGCTTGGTATATTCATGTTAAAGCATTTCTTTTCTGTTGCTCCAAATGCACCTAAGACTCCTGATGATGGAGCATCTATACATTTTTGCGTTCCTTCTGTTCCTTGAAGATTTATACTGGCATTTGAATAAACATATGCTTTTATTTCATACTGTCCTTCTGTTAATTCAACATCTTTCATTTCAGGATAAGCAACAGTAGAGCTCTTGTTATCTTTCATAAAAGTTATAACAGCATAATCCTTATCAGATAATCTCTTGACATCTAGTTTTAATTTGTATTTTTTATCCAAAACTAATTGAAAATTATTTTCATTTATGCTTTTTACAATTGTTCTTTTTGTATCATATCCCGGTTCATTAGCTATTATAAACCCATTGACACATTGAGGTATTTTAGTGTTCAGTACAGCTGTTCCCTCAATAACTTTTGTCCTTCCTAATGGACAGGTTGTTTCAAAACATTTGTAATTAATATTAGCACTTACCGGCTCTAGTTTAGTGTTATAAGTATATATCTTAGCATCTGAGATTCTCCTTGTGCATATTTCAGCAACTGAATTAGGCAATGCTTCTGCATTATTTCCTTTTCTTGGTTTATTCTTCTCAATATAAACAACAACAGGAAACTGGAACACTTCTTCATCATAATATATCTGTATTAAGACTGGGTAAGCTAAGTCATAGACAAAATGATAAGGAACATAACAAAATCCTAAAATCCCCATACCTTGCTGATTTCCAATAGGTTCTGCTTTTAATATTCCGCTTTCAGAAGGCCAAATCTCCATCTTCATTGGCCAATTTTTTTGATAAAGAAAATTCACATTACTATCTACTTTTTCTCCTATATCTTGGATAAAATATTTGTTCTCTTCTTTCTTTAAGCTATAATAATTCCCTTTTAATTTTATAAAAGCAGTATTAGCTTCAATAGCGCTCATAAGCCTTTCTCTTATTCCATTTACATCCCATATTTTTGGTGAGCAAGATATCTCGCTTCCATCAACAGGAGCATAAAGTCTTAATATATCAACCCCATAATTTTCCAAAAACATCTTATCTTTCTCAGTTGTATATATTTTTTTTGCTAAATCATAAAAAGTTCCAAGAAATGAATTTACTTCTCTACTATGTTTTTTTCCTATCCAAGAATCATTTCCATACTTTATCTCAATATCTTGTTCAAGCTCAACTCCAATAGAATTTTCTTTTATATTTGAATAAACTCCTTTAACAGAACCAAAATAGATTTCAAAACCTTGATTATAAAATTCTTCAAAATCACAATCCATCATGTTTTTGGATAAATAATTATTTATCTGATACTCCATATCCTGTTTTTTTGGAACTTGTTCCTTTACAACACCATTTCCAGAAATATAATGCCAATAAGGAATTCCGTTTCCTAAAAAACCTAATTGAGAGGAAAATGGCATATATTCACTTCCAGGAGAAAATTCTGGATTTTCAATATATCCTCCGCCAATACCAAGCAGTCTTGCTGCATCAGTTGTCTTAGAATCAATACAAGAAAGATAATAGTTATAGATAGGGTCAAAGTTTCTAGGTATAGCAGGATTGAATATATTGCCCTTGAATATAAGATATAAAATAACACCTCCTACTACAACAATCGCAAGTATTATAAAAGCAGAAACCTGCGATTTATTGTATTTATTATGTTTATAAATACCCCCGATATTCTTCTCTTTTTTTTGCATCCTAAAAATAAGAAAATAGCATATATAAAGATTGTTAAAAAACTAATATAAAAATACCTACATCAAAAAAACAATGGGCCACCACACCCTAAAGGTTTTTTGCCACAGCTAAAAAATCGCCTGCTGGCGAGTGTGGTTTGATTGGTCCTTGTTTTTAGGATGCTCAGAAATTAAAACAAACTAACATCCACATCTTAAAAGATGTGGTTTAATTTCTGACATCAAGAAATACTCGTTATGTTAACTTGATAAGTATGGGTTAGATAAGATGGCCACACCAAGAATTGAACTTGGGAATCCTCTACGTCAAAGAGGCAGTTTAACCACTAGCTTATGCGGCCATATTATATTCAATTAACTGTTAGATTTTAAATTTATCTTTTTCTAAAAGTATGAGTCTTAAAATCATTTCCTAACTTTAATAAACTTTCTCCAATATTTCTAGTTCTTTCTTCTAAAACTCCAATTGATTTGCTCTGATTAATTAAAAATCCAACAATAACGAACAACCCTGCCATTATAATTCCGAGAGCAGCAACAATTATGTTTTCACTTTCCCAAGTTCCTCCAACAATTGCTCTCACAACCTCGTATATTATAAAAATAATTAACAATAAATATATTATTCTAAATATCCAAATTAAAAATTTATTCATAATTTAAACCAAAGTTTTTTAATTAACCATAAAAATAAGATGATTGCAAAAATTAATAAAAGCCATCTTAGAACCTTTAAAAAATAAATATCATCTTTTTTCATATTAAAAATAATCTAATAAATTATAAAAATCTATCTCTTTTTTTTATTTACCTTCCCACCTTTAACCTGCCCCCAATTTCCATTAATATACTTAACTTTAAGTGAAGCTGGGTTGATTTTTGCAAGATAACATAAGTCTTCAAAAAAACTTTTAGGAAGAAGTCTTCTTTCTGTATAATAGTTCTTCAAGGAATTATATTTGACTTCGAGTCCGAACTGCAAAATTCCCCTAAGAGAAATGCAATTGAGATCGCTGATAGCTCTATTAAAAAATTTTCTTTGTTCTCCAGGTTTAAATAATACTCTTTGCTCTTCCATAAATGAATATACTAATCTGCGTTTTTAATTCTATCATCTGCGACACCATAATAAAGAGCCTTGCGTACTAATTCTTCTTTTGTTTAGTATTATAGAATTTAAAGACATCTAAGATATGTTGAATATTACCTAGATACAAAATGACTTTCTGTTTAACCTTCCCATGCTTATCCAACTTTCCTTCAACAACATAATAA
>JAUYDD010000202.1 GCA_030704765.1 Nanobdellota archaeon
TTGGCGAAATTGACTCCGATTAAAAGCGAAGGGATTAGGCCTGGCCCGTAAGTAACGGCGATTAAATCGATTTCCGATATTGTTTTATTTGCTTCTTTTAGCGCTGTTTTCAGGCAGGGTTCGATATTCTTCAGATGTTCACGCGCAGCTAAATTCGGCACAACGCCTCCGAACGGCGCATGGGTTTTAATTTGTGAAGACACGACGTTGGATAGTATTTCAAAAACAGGCCTCTTTTTTTCAGAGACCTTTATAACCGAGATTCCCGTATCATCACAAGATGTTTCGATTCCCAGGATAATCATGCTATAATAATATTAACAGAATTATTAAGCTGTTTCAATAAGGTTTAATTATTAATTTTTAACGAATCTATGCGAAAAGATATTTTTATTATCGGGTCGATTATAGTTTTAGTCGTTTTCGCGATAGTTATATTTACAAATAATAGTAAGAAATTCAGCGAGAAAGAACAAGTTTCTCCCAATATCCAAAATTCTGGCAAGAATCTTGAAGAACAACAAGAAATATCTCCGGCAACGCAGCAAAAAATCATCTATAAAGATTGTGGTACTTCAGATGTTTGTTTTTCTACATATGTAAAAACTTGTACTCCGGCAAAGGCAACAATCAGTGATCAAGAATTAACATACGTAGAAACAATTAAGGGGTACAAGGACAACAATTGTATATTAAATTTGGTTTATACAGATTCTCCCTTATCTGAAATTATCGGAAAGGAAATGGATTGTGGAGTTCCCAAAACCAATCTCGATAATTTTAAGAATTATTTACAAGGAGAAATGATGAAGAAATCTTGTAGCGGTTCTTTAATTGATTATATGGTTCAATTAGAGCAATAAAACTTAAGTTTATATTATTTGGGTTGTGATAAAATAAAAATTCCGTTTTTCGGGATTTTTATTTTTGGGAAATTTGTGTGCTATAATCAAATTATGAAACCGATTATTTTGGACGGGAAAAAATTAGCTAAAGAAATTGAAGAAAAACTGAAACAAAAAGTTCTGGCACTGAAAGAAAAAACTGGCATTGTTCCGACTTTAGCGATTATTTTAATTGGAGAAGACCCTGCATCGGAAACGTATATCAAGATTAAATCAAGCGTCTGTGATAGGGTTGGGGTTAAAACAACATTAATACGTTTACCGGAAAGCAGCACAACCGAAGACGTAATAAAAAAAATCGAAGATTGTAATAATAATATTGAGATTAACGGAATTTTATTGCAGCACCCGGCTCCGAAACAGATTGAC
>JAUYDD010000226.1 GCA_030704765.1 Nanobdellota archaeon
CCAAGAAAAACTTTCAGAAGTTTTTCTGGGCCATTCAAAATCTGAAGATTTTGAAGGTTTCAAATCTGCCGAGGCAGAGCCTCGGGGTATTAAACCCAGATTTGAAAATAAAAGAAATCAATAAAGCCTTATATAAAACGCTTCTAGAATCTATTTTTTGTCATGTCAGGAAATGGAAACCATACCATTTAGGGCATGGTTAAGATACTCAGGCTCCATTTCCTGAGCATCCTAAAAACAAGTGCCTGCAACAAACCACGCCTTTTAAGGTGTAGTGGTACATTGTTTTTTTGATACCAACAAACTTAAATATATGTTTTTTCTATTAGTCTAATGATAAAAAAAGGGATTGTTTGCATATTAGGGATAATATTATTATCTTTTTCAATCATATCAGCAGAATCAATTGGTATAGAGACTAAACAAAGTTTTACACCTGGTGATAAAGTCGAGTTTAAACTCGCATTATATGATGATAATGGAAAACAGCTTGATGGTGAGATTGATTATTTTGTCAAAGATTATCTATTGAATGATATAATGAGTGGAAAAGTGAAATCAGGTGAAAGAGTGTATTTTCCTTTGGAAACAAATGCTGAAAGAGGGCTTTGGGAAATAAATACAAAGTATAAAGATTTTGAGAAAAAAGAGTATTTTAATGTACTTGAGCTTGAAAAAGCTGATATAAAAATAGAAGGTGATAATCTTATTATCAAGAATATTGGAAATGTTATCTATAGGAAATCTTTGCAGATACAGATAGGTGAGTATAAAGAGACAGCAATAGTGCCATTAGAGATAGGTGAGACAAAGAAAATCAAGCTTACTGCTCCAAATGGAAGCTATGATATAAAAGTGAATGATGGCACAACTAAAGAGGATATTGTTTTTTCAGGAGTGTCTTTGACAGGAAATGTCATTGGTCTTGAAAAAACTTCTGGAAAAGGCTTTTTAAAACAATATCCTATTGTAAGCTTGTTTTTGATATCTCTTTTACTTGTAATTGCTGCTGTTTCTGTATTAAAGATATATAACAGATATAAAGGACTAAAAGTACAAGATCAAAAAATGTGAATAAATATAGACTCTTATACAATAAAACTTATAAAGTATTTTTTAGTTAATATTCTATTTATTTATGAATGAAAGGAGGGGAAAAAGATGATATTTAAAAGATTTTTTTTAATTTTAGGATTGGTTCTAATAAGTATTGCTGCTGTAAACGTAGTCTTAGCAAAACCTCTTACACAATCAGTATGTCCTATACTATCTGATACAAATGTAGTTATATATGGGGACACAGGTTTTGGGGGTGTTGGAGATATATCTAAATCTTGGATAACTCATTTTATGGATTGGTGGAAAAGTTATGATCCTTCTATAAAATATGTATTTTTAGATAAGACTGATGTTAAAACAGATTGTAATCTAGCAAATTACCCTAATGTGAAAGTCTATATACAACCTGGAGGAAATGCTTATTATCAACAGAATTCTCTTTCAATAGCTGGAAAAAATAATATAAAGAATTATATTTCAAGTGGAAAAGGTTATGTTGGTATTTGTGCTGGATTCTATTATACAGCATTAGATTATTATTGGCAGGGAAGTTATTATAATTGGCCAGATCTATTAGGCTTATATCCTACTGTTGAAGGCTCTATAACTGATATTGCTGATTATGATCAGAATCCAGGCTATGCATTAACAAGTGTTTCTAATGGAGAACAGATGATATATTATGGAGGGCCAACACGGGGCTGGAGACAAACTCCTACTGATTATCCTGGAAATGCTTTACTCACTTATACATCAATACCTAATAATCTTCCTGCATCAATAAAATACAATAATATGCTTTTAATGAGTGTACATGCAGAAGCTTATGAAAATGATGGAATAACTGGATTATCTACAGAGCAGAGGATAAGAAATTATATTTGGTTTGCTAATGCTATAAATTCTGTTGCTGGAACAAATTTTATAACACCACAACCTCTTCAACCAGAATGTAATGATGGAAGGGATAATGATAATGATGGTTTAGTAGATTTAGCTGATTTAGGATGCATAAATTCTAGTGATAATGATGAATCAAATTGCGGTGATTCTGTTTGTGAAGGCGGTGAAACTTGGCAAACTTGTTCAGCTGATTGTCTAGTTCCACAATGTGCAGATGGAATAGATAATGATAATGACAGTAAGATAGATTATCCGAATGATCCTGGATGCATTTCTTTTGATGATAATTCAGAAGTTGATGGGCCTATAAATCTGTTTTACGATGATTTTGAGTCAGGAACATTAACTGGATGGACATTAACAAAAGTTAGTGGGGCTAATTATTGGATAGCAAGTTCAACAAATCCGTATCAAGGAACAAAACATGCACAATGCCAGCCAATGTCAACAACTGAACCAGCTTCAATAATTGAAAGAGCAGTTTCAACTTCTGGATATAATAACATAAAAGTCAGTTATTATAGAAGATTAATTGGGCTTGATAGTGCTGATGAGTTTAAAGCAAAGTGGTATGATGGAACAACTTGGCAAATTTTAGAACAAACCGGAACAAATTCTGCTAATGATGCTTCTTATGTATATAAGGAGTATGTTTTACCTAGTATTGCATCAAATAATCTAAATTTCAAACTAAGGTTTGAATGCACTGCTGGTGCTGTTTCAGAATTTTGCAGAGTAGATAATGTGAAATTGACTAGTAATTGATTTCTTTCTTTTTTGTATTTTTTAATTTTTAATTTTTAATATGTGGTATTTCTAATAAAATATTATACTTCTATGTACTTCTTTAGAAATACAAATATGTTTATAGAAGTATATTTTCGAAGAGTTTATAAACAATGAGTTATTATAATTTTTATGGGAAAAAAGAAGGTGACATTAAGTGTAGATACTAAAATTTATACAGATTTCCAAAAATATTGTGAAGAAAACGCAATAATGCTTTCTAAGAAGATAGAGATAATAATGAAAAAAATCCTAGAAGGAAAAAAAGGCTTTTTGATATTCTTATTTTCATTCTTATTTTTTTATATGATAAACCCTGTCTTAGCTGTTCAAATACATTTTGAAGGTTTTGAAGGAGGAAGCTTATCTGGTTGGACTTTATCAAATAATAATGGTATAAATTGGGTAGCTAGCACTACAAACCCTTATTCTGGAAGTTATCATGCACAAACAAATCAACCAGGTACAACTGAACCTGCTGCAGTAATGGAAAAAATATTTTCTACTTCAAGTTATCAAAACATTACTTTGAGATATTATAGGAGACTAATAGGCCTAGATTCTGTTGACTGGTTTTCAGCTGAATGGTATGATGGTTTAACTTGGCATGAATTAGAGAGAATTAACTCTGCAAATGACGGAAATTATGTTTTAAAGGAATTTAATTTAAGTGTAGATGCAAGAAATAATTCAAATTTTAAAATTAAGTTCGAATGCACTGCAGGAGCTGTAACTGAATTTTGCAGAGTGGATGATATTGAAATATTAGGGAACACAATAGATAACATTCCTCCTTCTATAAATATTATCTATCCTTTAAATCAAAGTTACAATATAAATGTTTCAAGAATAAATTATACTATTAGTGAAACCGGAGGAAATTGTTGGTATTCAAATTCTTCAGGACAATGGAATTCTAGTTTAGTATCTGCAGGAACAAATTTTACTGATGTGATAACTAAAGAAGGTTCGAATATTTTTACAATATACTGCAATGATTCAGCTGGAAATGAAAATTCAACATCTGTTACATTTTTTAAAGATACAATTTATCCAGAATTATCAAATTATAATGAAAATCCTATAAATTCTAGTAATTATTCTTTAGGGCGAGTTTATTATTTTAATACTACTATTATAGAAGGATACTTAGGAACAGTTGGAATTGAATTTAATGGAATAAATTATACAGGAAACTACATAACTAATAATTCTAATATATTTATTTTTAATATAACCGGACTTTCTGCTGGAACTTATAGTTATTATTGGTGGGTTAATGATAGTAGTGGAAACTTCAATAAGAGCAGTGTAAGGTATTATGCAATAAATAAAGCAACACCTGTCTTGACTTTCTTAGCTAATGGAGGAACAAATAATTTATCATTAAATTATCCCCTTCAAGTCAATATTAGTGCAAGTGCAACAGCTGGAATTTTAGGTCTTGATAAAGAGGGCATAAATTATTTATCTTATAATAATGTAAATATCAGTTTAGGCTATGGAAGCTATATATTCAGGGCTAATATAACGGGAAACCAGAATTATTCAGATGTCCCTTATTCTTATTATAATGTGACTATAAACAAAAACTCAGGAAATTGCCAAGTGTTGTTTAATGTAACTTCTCCTAAAACTTATCCTTATAAATTCAAAGTTTATTCTAATTGCAATTCTCAATTTACTCTATATAGGGATGGAACTATCATTTCTAATAATTCAGAGCAAGGATTAGCAGCAGGAAGTTATAATTTTACTATTCAAAGAATTGATAGCCAAAACTATTCTAATATAAGTGAAGAACAAGACTTTACAATAAATAGAGCAACATCTGTAATTACATTATTATTAAATGGCGTCAATAATAATCTTTCAATAGTTTATTTAAATAATATCAATGCATCAGCATCAACGAATGGAGGTAGTGTAAATCTTTATAGAGGGGGGGTGTTAGTAAATTCTGAAAACTCTCAAAATATTGTCTTGGGAGCTGGTTATTATCAATATAAAGCAAATTCAACAGGAAACCAGAATTATAGTGATTCTAATAATGTTATTTTATATGCAAATGTTATAAGAAAAAATCCTAATTCCAGCATGTCAATATCTATAACCCCTTCTCAGAGTGTAAGTTATGGGACGCAAACAAGTTCAAGTTCAAGCGAGAGTAATTCTGGAGATTCAGATTTAGTATATAAATTTTATAGAGATGGAAGTCCTATTGCGGAACCTAATACCGAAACATTGAATGCAGGAACCTACATTTATGTCTTTAATACTAGCGGAGGGGAAAATTATTCAGCTGGAAGTGTCATAAAAACCTTGATAGTTAATAAATTAAATAATCCTGTTAGTTTATTATTGAATAGTTTAGGAAACAATATAAGTTTAGTTTATGGAAACACAATAAATGCAAGTTTTAGTTCTAGTAGTGGTGTTATTGGCTTATATAGGGATAATGTTGATGTAAGTTCTGAAAATAATCAGAACCGAATATTAGGAGCAGGATATTATGAATATTTAGTTAATTCAACAGGAAACATAAATTACTTGCCTAACTCAACAGGAAAAAGATTATATGCAAATATTACAAAAGCTGATTCATTAGTATATCTTTATATAAACAATTCTAGGAACAATTTTACAATTAATCAAGGCGAGGCAATACTTATTAATGCAACAAGAGCTATTGGCCAAGGAAATATTAATGCCTATAATAACAATAATCTAATTTATCAAGGAAGTTCACCTTATACTAATCTCACTACATTTGTAAATCCTGGATTTTATAATCTTACTGCCATATATCTTTCAACTGATAATTATACAAGTTCTTATGAAACCTATTTTTTAGAGGTTATAGATAATATAGGCCCAAATATAATAATAAGCCATCCTGAAATAAAGACTTATGGATTTAATACAAGCATTCCCTTGAATTTTAGTGTATATGACAGTTCTTCTGTTAGTTCATGTTGGTATAGTATAGATTATGAATCGAACATTTCTTTGCCTAATTGCGAGAACTCTAGCTTTAATATAAGCGATGGAAATTATATTTTAACATTATATTCTAATGATAGCCTAGGCAATATAGCTAGTTCTAGTGTTGATTTTTCTGTTTCAACTACTCTTGCTGTTGCTTTAAATAAACCAGAAAACAACAAATGGCTGAATAGGAACAATATAGAATTTAATTATACAGTAAATACTGCTTTGCAAGTCTATAGTTGCAGTCTTTTTGGAGATTTCAATGGAAATTTCATGTTCAATAAGACTAATTCTAGCCCTATAAATTCTAGCGAAGGCATAAATAAATTTCAATTGAATCTAAGTGATGGTTCTTATATATGGAATGTTGAATGTAATGCAGGTTTGTATACAAAGTTTGCTTTTACAAATTATACAATAAACATTGATACACAGAATCCTAGTGTTGAGATATCCTTATCAAACAACTCTATTTTTTATAGGAACTATTCAATTTCAATAAATTATAGTGTCAATGAACCAAATCTTAATTCATGCAAATATAGCTTAAATAATGGAATAAATAATTATTCTGTTGGTTGCATAAACGGAATTAATAATCTTGATTTTGGTTATAAAAATGGAAGTTATAATATAACTATTTATGCAAATGATAGTTCAGGTAATATTGGAAGTTATATAATATTTAATGTAAGCATTTATCATGATTCAATAAAACCTAATATAAGTCTAACAGAACCAGCAGGAACAAAGAATAGTAAAACGGGTATTCCTATATTGTTCTCAGTAAGTGATAATGTTGATTCAAATGAAGAATTATTATGCTATTATAATGTAAGTTATAGTGCAACAGGAGGAATAGTTTCTGGACTTGAACGTATAGAAATATTTAATTGTACTAGTACTAGTTTTAATGTTGCAAGTGATTCAGATTATAGTTTAGTATTATCCGTAAGGGATAAATCCTATAATCTTGCAATATCTAATATAAATTTTTCAGTTTCAAGTTCAGGTGTAATCAATCCTCCAAATCCTAGTCCTGGAGGTGGTGGAGGAGGCGGAAGCATATCTAAACCAAGCATAAAGAAAAACGAGACATTAGAAAAATTAGATGTATCAAGATTAGGAGTGATTGTTGCAAAAGCAGGAGATAAAAAAACCCTTTCTGTTTCTGCAAAAAACACTGGAAAAACTTTTTTGAATAACTGCAAGCTAAAAATTAGTGGAGAACTTGAAAGCATGGTCTATAATAAGCAGATAGGGGGTATTTCTCCTGGAGAAAACAAGAACTTTATTTTTGATTTGAATATTCCAGAAGGAATAGATGCTAAAGATTATACTAGTGTATTATCCATAGAATGCGATGAATTAAGCAGTTCTCAAGATATTAAACTAGTTATACCTACTGGAATTGAAACTATAAGGATTATTGAAATAATACAAAAGGATGAAATCCTGGTTATAAATTATCTTTATAATAGTAGTGGAAATCTTGGTAACGAAGCTAATATAGAATTATGGATGATAAATCCAGATAATCAAGAGGTATTTAGGTTCAATGACAAGTTTTTCATTGAACAAGAAGAAATAATTGAAAGAGGAGTTGAAGTATTTATATCAAAAGATAATATAGGCATACATACTCTTTATGCTGCACTTGCTAATGATATGAATAATCCAGAAAAACAAACTGTAGTTCTAGGAAAATCATCAACAACAGGTTTTACAATATTTGATGAACCCGGCAATAAGTTCGCAGTGTATATAGTCTTTGTATTGATAGTTTTTGCTGGTGTTGGTTTTATTTTTTTTGGCTGGAAAAGAAAACCTAAAGGAATAGAAGAAAAAACAGATATAACTAGGTGAGGACATGGATATAAATAATTTATTGATATAATATTTATGATAATCATCTCAGGTTCTTTTTTACATAGATATGAAACAGAAGAATAATAAAATCTATTTTACATAAATATATATTGATATATCATCTTCAAATCTAACACAGCAAAATTTAATAATAGGCAATTGTTAGAATTTTTATGAAAAAAAGAGTTGTAGACTATATTCCATACATGGCGATACTTCTTTCATTAATTGGAATTCTGGTTTTATATAACGAAGGTTTAACTGGAAATGTAATACGAAATGATACTATTAAGGAATATATAGCAGAAGAATTAAATGAAAGCATAAATAATGGCATATTATTAAAAGAAATAAAAGCAGGAAAGAATTATTTGAATTTAAGTTATAGTTTTGATACAAGTGATTATATTGGCCTTGGAACAAGTGTATTATTATGGATAGCTGATGAAAATAACACTGAAATAAAAAAATTAAGAGATTCTTTTTATATGAATAAGGAAGGATTAATTGATAGGGAAGTATCTTTTGATACCAAGGATATTGTTCCTGGAAGATACAATATTTATATTGCTTTAGCAGACAGGCCTGATGAATATCTAACGAATTCTTTTTTTATTGGAAAACAAAAGTTAATGGGTTACACTATTTTAGATCAGCCTAAATATAAGATGGCTGGATATGGTGTATTCTGTCTTATGATTATAATCGCTGTTTTTTTTATTGTAAGAAGAAGCATCAAAGATAAAGATTATAAAATGTATGATTAAAGATTTTTTGATGTCAGAAATTAAACCACATCTTTTAAGACCAGCAAAATTATTTTTTGCGTACCTTACTTATTTTAATATGTAGAAAGCAAAAATAATTTTGGGGGTGCTCAAGAACCAAACACGCCATGGAATTTATTCCATGGTTCTT
>JAUYDD010000016.1 GCA_030704765.1 Nanobdellota archaeon
CAATTCTCGAGCACAAGAAAATTCTTTCAGATGAATTTTCTGTGCAGAAAATCTTTCTGAAAAGATTTTCTTGCCATCAAAATTTTTCAGAAAATTTTGTGGCGCCGAAAACTTCTGAAAGTTTTCGTGCGCATCCTAAAAACAAGGGCCAATCAAACCACACTTGCCAGCAGGCGATTTTTTAGCTGTGGCAAAAAACCTTTAGGGTGTGGTGGATTGTTTTTTTGATGATAGATGATAACCTTAATAAACTTATTTTTTCTATATTAAATATAAAAATGAGGTATTAAATGATAGATATCCACCAATTGCAGATTCTGGCCCAACTTGTTGAGAACATGGACCAGACATTATTGAAACTAGAGAAATCATTCAATGAGAACGATAGCAAAAGCTATAATCTAGCTAAAAAAGAATTGATGGATCTTCAAGAGAACATCTCCAAACTAACAAAATGACTTTAGATGCAATAAAAGGCAATATCAAGCATATGAAAGAGATAATACGAGAAGCCTATGTCTTTACAAACCAGCTTGATATGATAGAAAATTTTGAGATGAACAGCAGCGTCGTTGTCAATACAAAAGAAAAAAAACTATTGAATGATGCTGTATCTTCCTTGATCAATCAACTGAAAATCATAAACAATTCTATCCCTGACCTTGTTGATAGACTGGATTTTTTTAAAAAAACTTCTGAAGATACAAAAGATACAAAAAAAGAGACTCCAAAACTCATCCAAGTCAAATACAGCAATGTTGACAAGAGTGAAAGGATATCTCTTACAATAACAGACAAAGATAAAAAAAATTTTCTAGATAACTTGAGCAAAAGCAACCTCTCAATAAACCAATTAAAGAAAAAATATTCTATTGAAAAACCCATCCCTACTGTTGGAAAACCGAATCTCTATGCAAAACTATCGAACAAGATCTTCAGGAACCTGTCTAATGGCTTTATAAACAAAGGATATTTCTCCAACCTAAACAGAGACTTAAGGAAAATCAATTCTCCTTTTGTATTGAGCACTTATGTATCAATAATATTCTTGACAACATTCTTAAGCTTTTTCTTAAGTATCATACTTCTTATAACACTCCTATTTTTCAATCTCAGCCTAATAATGCCTTTCATCACTCCATTGCCTCCTGATACAAGTGTATTGATGCGGCTTGTTAACTTTTTCTGGGTGATATTCTTAATACCTCTATCTACAGCAGCGTTTATGTACTTCTATCCTTCAAGTGAATCAAAAAGCCTTGGAAAAAGAATAGATCAAGAACTGCCTTTTATTACAATACATATGTCTGCTATTGCTACATCAGGAGTAGAACCTTTAAGCATATTCAAGATAATAATGAAAAATGAAGAATATGTAAACACAAACATTGAGTTCAGGAAACTCATGAACCTAATTAACTTCCATGGAAAAGACCTTGTGACTGCTTTAAAAGATGCTTCTAAATCCTCTCCTTCAAACAAACTTAAAGAACTTTTTGAAGGACTTGCAACAGCAATAACTTCAGGAGGAAGTTTGAAAGATTTCTTAAATAAAAGAGCTGATAACCTCTTATTTGATTATAAACTAGAAAGGGAAAGATATACCAAGACATCAGAAACATTCATGGATATGTATATCAGCATAGTCATTGCTGCTCCAATGATACTTCTTATGCTCTTTGTAATAATGGGCAGCACTGGCACCTTAAGCAATTTCCTTGGGCTAACTGTAGATGCTCTCAATTACCTCATAATATTAGCGATTGCAGTATTAAACATTGGTTTCTTGATATTCTTGAAATTAAAACAACCTATTATATAAAATGGCAAACCCATTTAAAATATTAAAAAAAATCAACAAATCCCAAATAATCGGATTAGTCATAGCTTTCATCATCATAATATTATCTTTGTTATTGTTGCAGAATTCTCCTAACCTATTATATTTCCTCTTAGGAATATCTTTTTTTATAGGAGGTTTGCCTTTTTTTATTTCACTTATTATTGAATCTAATAGAACAAGAGAAAAAGATGAGATGTTCATGGAGTTCTCGAGAAACCTTGTTGAAAGTGTAAATGCAGGAACTCCTATATCAAAAAGCATACTTAATGTAAAAAACAAGAATTACGGAAGCTTGAACCCTTATATAGAAAAACTTGCTAATCAGATATCTTTAGGCATTCCAATAAAGACCTCTCTTGAGACATTTGCAAGAGATGTTGGCAGTGCAACAATATCCAGGGCTATTACTATAATATCTGAATCAGAAAAAGCTGGCGGAGAAATACAAGATATATTAGAATCTGTCGCGACTTCTGTTGCACAGATTGAAAAACTTAGGAAGGAGAGAAGAGCAGCAATGTACACTTTGGTTGTACAAGGCTATATCATATTTTTGATATTCATAGTGATAATGCTTGTAATGCAATTCAAGATATTGCCTATTGCTGCGAATCTTGGCCAAACCATGGCTGGAGGAGATTCTTCTGGTATGGGAGGAATAGCTGGAATTTTAGGTGGAAGCGCAGGCCAGGTTGCTACTCCAGAACAATTAGCAAGACCATTCTTATGGCTTCTGATTGTACAAGGATTTTTTGCAGGACTTGTAATAGGAAAACTAGCTGAAGGAGAAGTCAAGTTAGGATTAAAACATTCTTTTGTATTGCTTGTCCTAGCATTATTAATAAATACAGGAGCTAAGCTCATTATAGGATGAAGATAGAAAAAGAAATAGTTAAGATGATAGAAGAAAATCCAATAGCCTTGGCTACAATAAATGATAACATGCCCCATGTTGTGTTTGTCTCTTATGTAAAAGTCAAAGAGGGAAGCATAATAATAACAAACAATTATCTTGTAAAGACAATTGAGAACATCAAGAAAAACCCTAATGTAAGCCTTGCTTGTCACGACAAGAACTGGAATGGATATGAGATAAATGGAGAAGCTGAATATTTTGACTATGGCAAATGGCTTGATTTTATATTATCTATCAAAGAGAACAAAGGAGAACCTTGCAAAGGCGCATTAGTTATTGAAATAAAAGAAATAAAAAAACTTACATAATGAAAATAAAGAATCCTATTTTTCCTAAATGCAAACGCTCTAACTCGCGTTCTGAGTTTGCTTGCAAGAATATTTTGATGCCAAACTCAAAACGCTCCAACTCGCGATTGCGTCTAGATAATTCATTTAGTCTGTTTCCTAGACACAATCGCTCGCAAGCACATGTGGAGATGATGGTCTCTTTTGCTATATTTATTGGAGCTATAATATTCATATTCGCTATATTCACTCCTGCATCAGAACCTAGTAAAAAACAATATGACATGCCTAAAATAAAGAAGATAATAATGAACAATGTCTCTACTGATGTCGGGATATTGTTTGTAACAGTTAGCAAGACAAACGCGTGTTATGATTTTAATCCAAAATATTATTTAAAAACTAACTATTTAGAGATAAATGTTAGTGGTGAAAAAAGAAGATATGACATATATTTCTCAGATATTTTTCCATTGAACGTAACTTTTTTAAGAAGTTCTATATGTCCAGCAAAAAAATTCAATTTAGGATCTTATCATGTTGAAAACATTGTTGCTGAAAAAAGATTAAAAGAATTAAACATAAGTTATACTGCTGATTATAATAAATTAAAAAATGAACTTGGAATAAATTATGATTTCTCTTTTATTTTGATGAAACTGGACAATACAATCCTTCCTGAATTATCAGCTGAAAAAAAGACTAATGCCCGGGTTGAAAAGATATCTGAAAACATTCCAATAAGAGTCATCAATAACTCAGGCCAGATAGAAGAGAGGATATTGAACATAAGGATGTGGTAATATGAATAATAAAGCTTGGTTAAGGATAGTAGAAGCAATGATTGCAATACTAATAATCATGGGAGGAGTACTTGTGGTACTTAACAACAAGAGCATCAACAAGGAAACCCCTGAATCATTGTATGATAAACAAAGCGAGATCCTCGACCTGATATCAAAGAACGAGAGCTTGAGGAATTATGTTATAATAGGAGATAAAGCAAATATTGATAAATTCATCACCAGAGTCATAAGCCTTAATTGGAACTTCACAACAAAAATATGCAATTTAGAAGAAATATGCAATGCAGAAACACCGAATGACAAGGATGTCTTTGTATCAGAGATATTGATAACATCAAGTACCACTGATTATTCCCCAAAAAAACTTCGTTTTTTTGTATGGACAGGCGAGACTTTAAGTAAAACAACTCCTCCTGCGATGAGTATTGTTGATAGTTCTAGTAATTGGTTAGAGGGTGAAGAGATATATAGTGATTATAAAACAGGTGCTAATGATGGTTCTAAACCACCCTTAAAAATTGAAAATATCCCTGAAAATGCAATAAGTTTAGCTTTAATTTTTGAAAATGAACAACAAACTGAAGTTTATTGGATTGTTTGGGATATTCCTTATCCTGGAACTAGTTTAATAACTGATAGTAATTGGCCTGAATCTGGAGAAGGAATACAAGGTAAAAACACTCAAAATCAACAAAAATTGTATAAAGGTCCTCATGATAATGGAAATTACAAATTAACAATATATGCTTTAAGCATTAACTCTTTAACTATGGACCCTATTGCATTGTCAAGTGATAATACAAGAATTCAATTTAAACAAAAAATACAGGGCAATATTATACAATCTGCTTCATTAAATGGTAAAATAACTTAATTATTTCAACCTTTCCCTTAAAAAACATTTTAAACCTAGTTATATTAATTATTTTATGATAAATGATAATAAGTTCACTTTCCTTCCACATACTGCAGATATAAAATTCCAGGCATTTGGAAAAAGCCTGGAAGAAGTGTTTGAGAATTCTGCTTTAGCTTTGATAAATATAATAACAAAAGAAAAGATAAAAGCTATTATTAATAAAAAAATAAAAGCAAAAGGAAAAGATCTTGAAGAGCTTCTTTATAATTTTCTTGAAGAATTCCTTTTTTTACTGGATTCCAAGGATTTTATCTTTAGTAAATTCAAAAAAATTAAGGTCTATAAGAAAAATGAATATTATAATCTAAGTGCAGAGGTATTAGGAGATGATATAAAAAATTACAGGCATGAAGGAGATGTTAAAGCTATAACTTATCATGAAATGTTTGTTATAAAAGAAAAAGACAACTGGAAAACACAGGTTGTTGTTGATGTATGAAGATTTAAAACCGAAAAGTTTATAAGTATTACAATATTTAAAATTGTATGACAATAGTTATTGATGCATCATCTATTATACTATTAGCAAAAATAGATCTGTTGGAAAAATTAATTGAAAGAAATCCTCTGATTATCCCTGAGAAGGTCTATATAGAGGTGGTAAAAGGAAAAGAAAAGGGGATGCTCGATGCATTTATATTAGAAAGATTAGTTAATGAAAAGAAGATAAAAATAGAAAAAGTTGAGAAAATAGCTTATGAAGAAGTGTGGAAATTATTCGGATTATGGGCTGGCGAAGCTGAGGTTTTAGCACTCGCTTTAAAGAATAATATCCCAATTATAACAGATGATAAAAAATGCTTAAATCGAGCCAAAGCAGCAGGAGTTTCATGCATAACATCTCTGGATGTTATTATTGCTTTACTTAAAAATAAACATATAAATAAAGAACAAGCCAAAAAATCATTAGAAAAGTTAGAAAATTATGGATGGTATAAGAAAAATATAATTAAATTATACAAGGAGAAAATAAAATGATGAAAATGTTTTCGTTGAGGGCTTCTGAACAGATTTTAAAAGAAGCAGAAAGACTGTCAAAGATAGCAAAAGTGGATAAATCCATAGTACTTAGAGAAGCTCTTGAAAAAGGGCTTGAAAAAATAAAGCTTGAAACAGCAGTAAAACTCTTTTCAGAAGGCAAGTTATCTTTAGGAGAAGCTGCAAATACAGCTGGAATAAGTGTCGGAGAAATGATAGATAAATTAAGAGAAGCTGGAATAAGCTCAGCAATAACCTCTGAGGACCTAAATGAGATGTTAGAAAAAGCATTAAAAATAATAAGATAAATTTTAGTAATTTTAATTAGAGTTACGCAAATATCTTATCATGGTAGAAATCATAAAAATATCTGAAAATATCTGGGAAATACCTAAAACAGGAAAAATGAACGTGCCTGGAAGGGTTTTTGCTAGTGAGAAACTTCTTAATGACATGCAAAAAGATAATACTCTTCAGCAAGTTAGAAATGTTGCATGCTTGCCTGGTATTTTAAAAGCTTCTTTAGCGCTTCCAGATGCTCATTCTGGTTATGGATTTAGCATCGGAGGTGTTGCTGCGTTTGATATTGAAAAAGGAATTATTTCTCCTGGCGGAGTTGGTTATGATATAAACTGCAGTGTCCGGCTTCTTAGAACAAACTTAAAATTAGAAGATATAAAAAATAAAAAAGAGTTGATACATTCCTTATTCAGAGCTGTACCTTCTGGTGTTGGAAGAGGAAGCAAGATAAACCTAACATATAAAGACTTGGATGAAGTCTTGATTGGAGGGTCTAAATGGGCTGTAAAAAAAGGTTATGGATTTAAAGAAGATTATCTTCATACAGAAGAAGAAGGATGCATTAAAGGAGCAAATCCTATTGATGTATCAAAAAGAGCAAAAGAAAGAGGAATCGGCCAATTAGGAAGCTTGGGTGCTGGAAATCATTTTTTAGAAATCCAGATTGTAGATGAAATATTTGATGAAAAAATAGCAAAAATATTTGGCTTGGAAAAAGGAATGATTACAATAATGGTGCATTGCGGTAGTCGCGGACTTGGCCATCAAGTTGCTTCAGATTATATTAAATTAATGGAGGATAAATATGGCTGGCCTGAGTTTGACCGAGAGCTTGTAAATGCTCCGATAAACTCTGAACTTGGAAAAAAATATTTTTCTGCTATGGCATGTGCTGCTAATTTTGCATTTGCAAACAAGCAATTGATAACTTATTTCATAAGGGAGAACTTGAAACATTATTTTCCTGATTTTAAAGCAGAGGTTGTATATGATATATGCCATAATATTGCAAAATTTGAAAAACATATTATTGATGGAAATGAAAAAGAAGTTCTTGTTATGAGGAAGGGAGCAACAAGAAGCTTTGGCCCTGGAAGAATAGAAATTCCAGAAGATTACAGAAATGTCGGCCAGCCTGTTATTATTCCTGGTTCAATGGGAACAGCTAGCTATATTTTAGCAGGAACAAAAAAAGCTGAAGAAATTTCATTTGGCTCAACTGCTCATGGAGCAGGAAGAGTAGCTTCAAGAACTTCTGCTAGGAAAAATCTGCGCAGTGAAGATGTAAAAAGAGAATTAGAAAATAAAGGCATAGATGTTGAAGCTGGAAGTTATAAAGGAATTGTTGAAGAAGCTCCAAGTGTGTATAAAGATATAGATGAAGTTGTGAGTGTTTCACATGAAGCTGGAATTGGAAATCTAGTTGCAAAATTAAGGCCCATTGCTGTTATGAAAGGGTGAATGAATTATAAGAAATATTTATAAAGATAAATTATCTAATATTTTTATGAAAAGAGGGAAGATAATATTGAGTTTATGTATATTTTTGATATTGGGAATAAGTTTTATAGGATTTGTAAGCAGTAGGGGAGAAATATACTCTGTTGGAAATTCGTTTAATCAAGTTCTTAACTTTGTTCAAGGCAAAGATTCTTCTGTTACTTCTGGAGGCGCAATGCTTTTAGCTGATCATTCTTGGACAATAGGAGGTTCAGAATGCAAAAATAATAATCCTCCTTTAAATGAATTACATGAAACAGTCACTAAAATATGTAATTTAGCAGGATATGAAAAACCTTATACTTGGAGTGGATATTTTAGTGCTGATGCAGGAAGATGCAATTATCAAAGCCCTATTGATAATTATTTATGGAGATGGGATAGAAATGCAAATAAATTTGTTAAAGAAAGTGCAGAACCAAAAAATAGTAAAATGTGGATAACAAGTTTGCAATGCATAAATCGTCTCCAATGCATACCTAAAACATGCGCTCAATATTTATCAGAAAGAACAGAATGTGGAACTAATATGGCAGATGATTGTGAAAATAACAATGTCAATTGTGGTTGCGAGGTATGTATAAATAATCCTCGAGATGTTAATGTTGCGTTTGATAAACCTACAATGGAAGATGTTCCTAAACCTGGAGCTAGTATAGAAAGGAAACTTCCTGCTTGTGCTGTTAATGATGAAATGAACTGTTGGTGGGCAACTGGAAGTTCTAATCCAGCAAATATGTCCATAGACCTTGAATCTGAATATCCAGTTAGTATGTATAGATTCAGCGTGTCAGACCCTGGTGTTGGAGCAGGTACAGAAGGATATATTCGTTTTTATAATAATCAAGGCCAGGAAATTAAAAATAAATTTTTCAAACATGTAACATCTTCTACCTCTAGTATGTCAATAATCACTGAAGAATTCTATCCTCCTGTAAATGTAAAAAGAATAAATATATCCTTAAAAGGAATAAATAGCGGATGGGTGAATGTTGATTCATTTTATGCTTTTTGCAAACCTTCTTGCATTGGAAAACGACCTTATGAATCTGATGGATGCAGTGGATATTGCAATGGATGTAGTACTAATTCAATAGGAAAAACCTGTATTAATGATAAATGCACTACTTATCCTCCTTGTGAAAAAAGCCAGACAATAATGAACTTAAGTTCTTTAAGTAATGCGCATGGAGGATTATATAATCAAGGAAACAATCCTTATCCAATTTGTTTTAAAGATATATTTTTGGGAAATGATTATGATGGAACAGAACCAGACCCGCATTTATGCAAAGCTGGTGATTCTAATAGTGTTTTATGGTTATCTGCAGATACAAATGCTCATGCATCAACAACAAAAATTATAGGAAGTTATGAAACTCAAGTTTGTTATGGAAACTTAATCTGCAGTGTTGCTTATAATTCAAGAGAAGGTTTGGTTGCAGAATATAAATTTGAAGGTAATGCAGATGATACTTCTGGAAATGGAAATAATGGAATTGTTAATGGTGCTAGATTAACATCTGGAAAATCTGGACTAGGTTATATTTTTAATGGAAAAAATGATTATATTGAAGTACCAAACAGCAATTCATTAATGTTAACATCAGAGTTTAGTATTTCCTTTTGGATTTACAGAATGCAGGATTCTACTAATAATTGGGAAAGAATAATATCAAAGTCAAATACTAGTGATTATGATTATTGGGTTCAGTTTACTAAAACAGATAATGGGAAAAAAATTGAAGTTGGAATTAAAAAAGAAGATAGAAAATATATTTATCTTATTGGAAATTCTTCAATTACCCTTAATACATGGACACATATAACTGTTATAAAAAATACAACTGGTTTTGAAATTTATATTAATGGAACTAGAGATGCAGCTGGAATAAGCTCTCTTGAAATACCCCCTTTTAGTTCTACAATGGGAAATGCTAAAACAAGTTCTGATAAAAATTTTTATATTGGAAAACTAACAAGTAATTATAATTTCAATGGAACAATTGATGAAGTAAGAATATGGAACAGAGCTTTGACCTCTGAAGAAATAAAAAACGAATATAATGGAGCTTCAGGAATATTTAATGGATTAAAACTTAATTGTGCAGATGATGAAAAAACAGTTGTAAGATTATTGAACTTAAGCAATAGTCATATTTCCAATGCAGCTTATAGCAATTTTCCAATAAAAATATGCTGTAAAAAGACAGTTCCTCCTGTATCCACAGCTGAATGGCAGAATATGTTAAGTAATGAAATAACTATAGCTCATGAAGGAGACACTGTCAAACTAGTGCTTAAAGGAGCTGGATTTTCTAATAAAGAAATAAACTTTACTATTAAAAAAGTATCATATCTTTTATGGATTTTGCGTTTTGATAAAAAAATAGCAAGCACGTCCTCTATTGGTTATACAACTTGGAAAACAAACGAGACAGGAAATGATTATTATTTTATAGCTGAATATATGGATGGAGTAAAATATAGGTATGAAAGCGAAAAACTAAATATACTAGCTTATGATAATTTCTTTCCATATACAGAGATAGTAAAACCAATCAATGAATCTAATTTTTCAATTATTCTTGCAGACAAAAAGACCAGTTCTATAAGTTTTGAACAAATTAGTTTAGATGAAGATGATGACTTGAAAGTCAAATGGAATTTTGATGATGGAAACATCAGTACATACTATGATTGCTTGACTAATGGGAGTTGTAATACTGCCCATCAATATAATCGCTCTGGAACAAAGATAATAACTCTAAATGCAGAAGAAATGACAAGGAACCAATATGCTGCTGATTATGCTAGAATCTATGTATATGGAAAAGGACTTAATATTTTTTCAATAATTGATGAACCAAGTTATGGAAATGAGACTAAAGATGCAGGATATTATGAGATTGATGGAAGAAGCAGTTATGTTGCTAATTGCAGTTATATGGAAAATGAATGCAATGATAAAGCAAAAAGCATAAATCCTAGCTGGAGTTGTCAAAAACCAACAGGTGCAGATATCTGGTGTTACAGGCATGCTGAATCAAGCCAATTAGGGTTTCAATGGATAATTGATGGAGTTGTTGTTCCAAATATACATAATAATAATCGTTTTGAATATCATTTCCTTGAGACAAGACTCCACACAATAAAACTGAAAGTGAGTTATAGTTATTGAATAGAAGTTTATTTTATACTCTTGTTTATTAATTTAATTATCAGTATAAGAAATATTTATAAAGTTAAATTATCTAATGTTTTTATGAAAAGAGGAAAGATAATCTGCTTGGGATTTATAGTTTTAATTGTTTATATAAATCTTATAATCGCAGCTGAACAAACATATACTATTCCTACTAATCCAAGATTATATCGTGCAGATATAATTACTGCAACAAAATTATGTTTACAAAAATCAGTAAGCTCATATCCTATATTAAAAGAATGGAGTTATGATATTGGTTCACAAACTTGCATTAATGGCAATAAATTAAGTTATTTTAATCTTACAGATAATCTCTGGAAAAATAACCAGCATGAATGTGTTAATGGTATATCTAGTTCTGATAATAGAGAATGGGCATATATAACTTCTATTACTTGCAAAAGCAGAGATAGTGGTGAAGTATCTCCTTTAGATAAAAATCTAAATTTTATTGTTTATAATAAAGGTCCAGATTCAACTGATTTAATTGAACCTTCTATTAATAATCTTAGAAATTTTTGTAAATGCAAAGACACTGGATATTCATTATTATTTACAAGTGTTCAGTCATTTAATAAAGTAAATAGCATTAAAAGACAAAACTATTTACCAAGTTGCGGTTTAGGTTCACCTATTCAGGGTCGAATGACATTAAAAACCCAATATTTATATAATAAAATATTTATTGATGGAAGACTAGCTACTTTTGGAAATGACCATGCGATTGTATGCGGAAAATCTTCTTGCACTCCTAAAACATGTGCAGAAATGGGAAGATATTGTGGAACAGGTACTGAAGATAGATGTGGAAAATCTATCACCTGCAATATAGCATGTCCGAATATTGGAGAAGCATGCGATTCTGCAACTGGCAAATGCTCTTATCCTTCTTGTCCACAAGACCAGATAATAATGAACTTAACACAGAAATTCAATGCTTTAGGATCTTTTTATAACAAAGGGAATACTCCTTATTCAATTTGTTTTAAAGATATATTTGGAGGACCTTATGGGGGAGCAAATCCTCATGATTGTTCAGGTTATAATTTAGTAATAGGACTATCTCTTGATATAAATGCTAAAGCAACAATTCCAGAATCATCAGGAAGCTTGACAAACAAAGTATGTTATGGAAACCTGGTTTGTGAAAAAGACCTAAGCCCTGGAGCAACATGCTCTGATAACACTAAAAAAGTTGTCTTAAGATTGAATGCTGAGTCAGATGGAATGATATCAGACTCCTCTGATTCTACTTTTTCAGTAAAAATATGCTGCAAACAATCATTTATAATAGGAACAGCTGAATGGCAGAACATGCTAAGCAATAAAATAAGAATAGCTCATGCAAGTGACACTGTCAAACTAGTGCTTAGGGGAGCTGGATTTTCTAATAAAGAAATAGAATTCACAATCAAGAAAGATTCAAGCACATGGTATTGGCCTTTTGATAAAAAAATAGCAAGCATATCCTCTATTGGTTATACAAATTGGTCTATAAATGAAACAGGAAATAATTATTATTTTGTGGCTAAATTCATGGATGGATCAGTAGAAAAGAGTTATGAAAGCGAAAGACTAAATATACTAGCTTATAATAATTTCTTTCCATATACAGAAATAGTAAAACCAATCAATGAATCTAATTTTTCAATTGTTCTTGCAGACAAAAAGACCCGTTCTATAAGTTTTGAACAAATTAGCTTAGATGAAGATGATGACTTGAAAGTAACTTGGAATTTTGATGATAATTCTATAATTCAATTCTTAAACTGCCTTACAACAACTAACTGCAATACAGCTCATCAATACAATAAATCAGGAACTAAAATAGCTTCTTTAAAAGCAGAAGAAATGTACCGGAACCAGTATAGTATGGATTATGCAAGATTCTATATTTTTGGCCCTGGAATGAATATTTTTGCAATAATTGATAAACCAAGTTATGGAAATGAGACTAAAGATGCAGGATATTACTGGATTGATGGAAGAAGCAGTTATGTAGCTAATTGCAGTTATGAACAAAGTAAATGCGATCTTACTGCAATCTCTTATGGAAAGAACTGCTATGAAATAAAAAGCGAAAATAATCCATTAAATCCTCGTATATATTGTTACAGGCATGCTGAATCAAGCCAATTAGGGTTTCAATGGACTATAGATGGAACAATAATTCCAGCTAAAACTGATTCTACACCTTTTGAATATCATTTCCTTGAGACAAAACTCCATACAATAAAGCTGAAAGTAAGTTATAGTTATTGATGAGGAATATTTAAAAATATAAGATTATTTAATTTAAAATGAAAAAGAGGATAAAAAAATTGCCTAAAAATTCAAAATCTATTCAGCAGACTTGGAGATATTCGCTGCTAAATTTTATGCATCCTATAAATAGCAATTTTAGTCTTTTCAATTTCACAACAAATTTAGATGCATTAAACTCAAAATTGAAAATAAAAAAACAAGCTTTGTTTATTGCATTTTTAATAATAAATCTATATTTTTTAGCTGTTGTTTATGCATGCACACAAAATAGTGATTGTGAAGAAGGATTTGTATGTAATACTGCTGGTAAATGCGATGGTTCAAGTGAGAGTTGGGCTCAAATAACAACTAGGGGAAATCTTGTATGCAAAGGAGACCATTGGGAAGACCAATCAACTACACCTTATACAATTACTCTTACTACAGGCCCTGATTCTAATTGTTATAGTCCGCGTCAGGATATTCCAGGATTCTGTTGCCCTTCTTCTTATACATGCATTCCTAGTGGAATTGGAAGTTCTGGAATTCGTGGTAACTGTACAATTACTTATTTTGATAATTGCTTTGATATAAAAAATGATATTGAATGCAATAATTGGAGTTATTACAATAACCCTAAAGCTAATAAAGCTGGAGAAATACTTTATGGCACTATAGACAGTAACATATGTAAGAATTTTGATGGAAATACTTATAATTCAGGAGCAAAAACAGATTGTTCTAATAAAACATTATGCAAATGTGTTTGGATAGTGGATAATTCAAATCCTCAAAATTCTAAATGTGGAGTGAATATCACTAGAAATGAAACATGTAGAGTAGGAGGATTATCAACAATAGGAACATGTCAGGTTTTTATTGAAAGTGTTGATGATGATTGTGAGTATACTGGAATCATGACTTTTAATGTACAAAAAACATGGAGTGGAACTGGAACAGATTCTAATTGTGTTGGTTCACAAATACAAGTTCCATGTGGAAGTGTTGCTAAATTAAGTTTCTTTAATTGGATAAATGTCATTATTGTTGTCATTGTTATTGGAGTTATATATTATTTTTATTATAAAAGAACTAGGACTTTAAAAAATCTAAAAAAAGAAAAAAATAGAATCCATTATAAAAAAATTTCCTGAAATCAAAAAAACAATGGGCCACCCACACTTGAAGGTGTGGGTTTGTTGCAGGCCCTTGTTTTTAGGAACATTCAAAATCTTTTAGAGATTTTGAAGTAATCGCCTACTCCATCCTAAAGGATGGAGTTTGCTCGGCGATTTTTCTGATTCGGAAATTTTTGGGATTTTAAATTGCCACACACTAAAGTGTGTGGTTTCAAGCAATTCAAAATGAAAAAATATATTGTTTTATTACTTATAATAACCTTATTCATGCAGAATATTAATGCAGAAATAAAGATAGCTAATTACAGTATAGACAAATCCTATACTCCTGACCAAATAATTTCAGGATGGGTGAACCTTAGTTTAAAAAATGAACCTGTTGATATATTATTGAGTGCTTTTTCTGATAATATCACTATAAAACAGTTCTTGCAAAAGAACTCTGCAATATACAATTGTTTTCCAAGTGATTGCATAACTGGATATAGTTATATAGGTGATGAAACAAGTTCAAAAACATTATCAATAAATGAAAGGACTTCTAAACTCATTGGAATAAGGCTTATAAACAATGCAAGTGGTGTCAGTAATTTCTATTTCAATGTGACAACTAATGCTGGAAAATCCTGCGTATATCCTATTTCAATAGATCTTCTTGATGATGGATTAATAGATTACAAATACAATAGAGTCTCAAATACAGACACTTGTTATACAGGAAACAATCCTTATGGTTGTTTTGATAATAATAGCCCAAGAAAGAACCTGACCCAGATGATATCAAATACAATATATTGTGAAAAAATAAATGTCACAGCTCAAAAAGGCTTTAAAGTCGGAGCAAGATTGAATGGATCTGGAAACCAAGAGATAAAGCTTTCAGTGAAACTTGATACAACTGAAAAAGAAAAAAGTATAGTAGTGAATCAGTCAGGAGAGATATCTACAATCATTGAAATGGATGAAGAATTGCAAGGCAAGATAATCATTGAAGGAGAGTTCTGCATAAGCATAGTAGAGCCTAATGGAGGATTGTATTCAATCTATTATGAAGATGATAATCCCTGTGGTTTTTCACAAGTAGGCTCTGAGCAACTGACTAAACATGATTTTGAGATATTTGCTTATCCATTGAAATATAATAATCCTCTGACAAATTTCAGGTTTGACCAGGACCTGATGGGAAACAATGGAATAGTTTTAACTACAAAAATATCAGATTACATTGCTTTTAAATACAGCGGAGTTTGCTCTCCTGAATGCATCATTCCTATAAGGATATATTCAGGTATAAATCAGAATGTAAACATCTTCAACCTAAAACTGGATTATATCTCCCAGTCCTTAGCTAATACAAAAAATACATTCTATGAAGTGATACAGAGCCAGCCAACAATAACAATAGATTATAAGAAGCTTGACCTAGCAAAATCTGATATAAAAGTTCCAAGTTCTTTTGGAAAACCCATAATGCATCTTTATCTGGCTAATACAAAAATATATGATGGAGAGATTGAAGTGAAAAGAGCTCCTAAAATCAAGCAAGTGATTCCTACATCTGTACCTGCATTATACCCTAAGAATTTCTACATCATATTGGATGAACCTCTAAATACTAGCTATACTTATACTTGGGATTTTGGAGATTCTACTATTAAAGAAACAACAACAGTTGACAATATAAAGCATACTTATTCTAAGACAGGAGAGTTTGACCTTGTTGTAACTGCTAGCAAAGCTAATTATGGAGAATCTAGCCTTAAGACTAAAATAAAAGTGCTTCCACCAAAAGAAGGAGTATTAAATACTATTAAAGAATATAAATCATATGTCAATAATATAAGTTCTAGTTATACTAATGCTCTTCCTTGGGTAAGAATTGAACTTAATAAAAAAATTAACATCGATGACATAATGTCTAGATTGAATGCTAAAGAAGAAGAATATAATGAAGCAACAGGTGATGATTACACCAAGATTATGCAAGAGCTGATAGCAATGAAAGTTCCTAAGCAAGTCATTGCAAGGAATGACTTAAAAGACCTAAAATATATTCCAAATAAAGGACAGATAGATTATGATATATGGGAGTCTTTGCAAGATGAATCTATAGATGAGAAAGATGATGAAGAAAAAAAAGAATCATATTTTCAAGCAATAAACAACTGGGTGAGAGATAATCTTGATATTGTGATAGAGACAAAAACCTATGTTGCTAAATATGATTCTGGAAGTGAAGAAGATATACTAGCATATACAAAAATAGACTTAAAAGCAAAAAACAGGATAAATGATTATTATCTTGTCTTGAATGGAGATCCTAATAAGATAATATTTGACCCAGCAAGTGAACTAAAGACAAAAGAATTTGAAGGAACAGGGATTGGAATCACTTTTTCTGAAATAGAGCCTGATGATACAAAAAGTGTTGAATTTTTATATCCAACAAGGATAAATATCATGGAAATGCCTTTTTTTATTGTTCCAAATTCAAAAGAGACTCCTGTAATTGCAGATATTGGAACTTGCAATAACAATGGTGTTTGTGAATCTGGAGAAGACACCACTAATTGCAGGAGTGATTGCAAACCTTGGAAATGGACTATGATATTCTTGCTGATACTTATACTCTTAACACTTATAGTCTATCTAGGACTGCAAGAATGGTATAAAAGAAGATATGAGAACTATTTATTCTTGAACAAAAACCAGCTTTACAACCTTATAAATTATATGAACAATGCGTATCATCAAGGCCAGACAAAACAACAGATAATATCCAAACTAAAAGAGTTTGGATGGAAAGGAGAACAGTTAGAGTATGCTTGGAAAAAACTATTAGGACAAAGGACAGGGATGTGGGAAATACCTGTTTTCAAATGGATTGATAATAAAAAAGTCAAAGAAGAGCTTAATAAAAGAAAAGGAATCACTGGAACTAATTCAGTTAACTTAAAATAAAATACCTTCTTAAACATAAGAAAGTTTATAAAACATCAAGTTTTATTCTTTTAAAACGGGAAAATTTCTAAATAAATACAATAAAAAAGAGTATGGCTATAAAAATACTGAGAAATTTCACAAAAAGGATGTTCAGTTTATTCTTCAAGAGAAAAGGAAATATCAGTCTTGGTTTTTATGGTCCTCCGAATGCTGGCAAGACCAGTCTTGCAAATAGGATATGCAAGGATTGGACAGGAGAGGAAATTGGAAAAGTCTCGAAGATTCCACATGAGACAAGACATGTGCAGTTCAAAGAAGAAGTTGAGATAAAATACAAAGAAAAGTCCTTAAAATTCAAACTTATAGATACACCTGGAATTGCAACAAAACTAGATTACGAGGATTTCATGAAATTCAAATTAAATAAAAAAGATTCACAGAAAAGAGCAAAAGAAGCTACAGAAGGCATAATAGAAGCAATAAAATGGCTTGATGATGTTGATGCTGTTATTATAGTCCTTGATTCTACAAAAAATCCTTATACTCAAGTAAATATAACAATAATCGGAAATCTAATATCAAGGAACATTCCAGTATTAATTGCTGCTAACAAGATAGACCTTCCTAAAGCTGATATTAAGAAAATAGAAGCTGCTTTTCCAGAATACGAGGTAGTCGGAATATCAGCAAAATACGGAAAGAACATGGATGAATTTTATGAATCTGTATTCAATCTAGCAAATAAAGTTTAAATAACATTTAAATATATATATTCACTTGTCTATATTCAAAAAGAGGAAAAAGATTTTTATGGCAAACGACAGCAGAAAGATAAAAGGGCTTACATTGCATTTCATGCCTAATTCAGAGATAGCTAAGCTTGACACTGTAGAAAGGATAAAGAAACTATTAAGAATAATACTTGATAACAAAGTAGTCATACTGCAAGGAAGATTAAAGCCTGAAGAAGAGACAAGATTGATTGAAGATACAATGATAATGATAGGAAGCATAAAAGGATTCAAAGGAGTTGAACTTGAAGTTATTACTCCTGATTCTGAAGACAGAGGATTTTTTGAAAAAATGAGGTTTGGACTTGCTAAAGCTTTGGTTGGACAGCAAGATGCACTTACAATAATAGGTCCTGCTTCTGTTGTTAAAGAGATGAAAAAAGACCCTAAGAAACTTGAAATTATGATGAGGTAGGAGATTTATATAAAATAGAATTTTTTCTCAGCAATATTTATATATACTAGTTTTTCTTTGAATAATATATAAAAAAGGATATTGTATTTATGCCACACCAGTGCACTAGATGCGGAGAAATCTATAAAGACGTAGCACCAGAACTACTTGTAGGATGCAGATGTGGCAGTAAATTCTTCTATTATATTAAACAAGAGAAGTTTGAATTAATAAGAAAAGAAGTGCAAGAGACCTTGTTTGAATTAGAAAGATCTGACAAAGACAGGATTGAAGAAGACATCAGGGAGATAACTGGCTTTGTTGATGAGCCAGATAAACCTGTTATATTGGACCTGGAATCAGTGAGAGTAATATCTCCTGGAAAATTTGAAATAGATATAATCAATCTTTTTAATAAAAGAAGGCCTATTATCTATAAATTAGAAGAAGGAAAATATGTAATTGATTTATCCTCTTCAATAAAAGTATCAAAAGATGAAATAGACAAAAAAATAAAAAATCCTGAGACAAGCCATAATTCTAGCACTAATTAAGAGAAGCTTAAAAATTAAAACTCTTTTATTTTTATGTAAAGAAATGTAAAATAATTTATCAAAAAGCATCTTTTTTATAATCAAAAAAATTTCCTGAAATAAAAAAAATCTTTCATAAGATTTTTTAGAACATTCAAAATCTATAGAAGATTTTGAAGTAATCGCCTACTCCCTCCTGAACAGGCTGTCTAATAATTCGGTTTTTTACTATTTTTTTAAATTTTTTCGTTTTTTTAACATCTATAAAACCGAATTTTGTTGTCCGATTTGAATTATCGGACAACCTCTGAAGGATGGAGTTTGATCGGCGATTTTTCTGATTCGGAAATTTTTAGGATGCTCGAAAATTGAATGCAGGTAAACTACCTCATGTCAAGAACCATGTGTTAAAACACATGGCGTGTGGTTCTTGAACACCCCCAAAATTATTTTTGCTTTCTACATATTAAAATAAGTAAGGTACGCAAAAAATAATTTTGCTGGTCTTAAAAGATGAGGTTTATTTTCCGACATAAGGATCTCTTTGTTTATACAACATCAAAAAAATTTCCTGAAAAATCGCCTACTCCATCCTGAAGGATGGAGTTTGATCGGCGATTTTTCTGATTCGAAAATTTTTAGGATGCTCGAGAATTGAAAACTGTAACATTAGCTACGACCACATGATGAATCATGAGGTTTTCAATTCTCGACATAAAAATTATTTCTTCAATTGTCCTATACCTCCTGTCCTTAATAGGATTGTAAAGAGCTCAGCATCACTTAATACTTGAGGTCCATATTTTAGAAAACGTTCTCTTGGCCTTCTTTCTTTAAGCATCTCTTTGATTTTCATTTTATTGTTTTATTGTTATTGTCAATAGTTTGGGTTTGTATATTTGAGCTATAAGTTTATATGATTTGTTTTATTATATTATCCTTAACAGGTATAATATGACAGACTTCTTGGCTTATTATTGAATTATTAACGATTGTTTTCATTTCACTCTTATTATATTTCCTGTTGCTTCACTAAAGGATTTGCCATAGACACCGAAATATTGTATATAGGACAAGACTCCTATGAAAAAAAGGACTAAAATCATCAATGCTATTATCAAAATAATTTTTATGCCTTGATTTTTGATGTTATGATTTTTTATATGTTTATATTTTATGCCTTGATTTTTCATTGATTTTTATGAGATTGTTTGATTAATAAAGTTTATTAATACAGACAGATATCAAAAAAACAATGGGCCACCACACCCTAAAGGTTTTTTGCCACGGCAAAAAATCGCCTGCTGGCGAGTGTGGCTTGATTGGCCCTTGTTTTTAGGATGCTCGAGAATTGAAAACTGTAACATTTGCTACGACCACATGATAAATCATGAGGTTTTCAATTCTCAACATAATAACATTATATGAAATTAAAAATAAGTGGTTATCTTTTACTAGCTTTGGCAATATTATGGATTATTATGAGTCTATATTTGACTAAGTCTTTATGCACTTTTACTAGTTGCCCTGTTAATGAACCGGGTAATCCTTCACCTCCTTGTGGATGTGATTTTTATGAGAAAATAAAAATATTCTCTATTACAGCACTTCCTTCATTGATATGTCTTGTTGTAATAATAATCTATTTGATAAAAAAGAAATAAGCTATATCAAACATCTACTTCCACATGAGATATTCAATATAATCTTTTATAGGCTCCCAATAGAACTCTTTCCATGCTACTGCAATATCATCATAAAAATCATCAGGAATATTATCTTGTGTGAAATCGAGTTCAGTCTGTTTATCTCCTTTTTTTTTAAATATAATTGTTACAGTTGTTGTGTGATTGTTTGGAAAATCAGCACAAGTCCATTTCCAGACTATTTTTTTCCCAGGAGATAACTCGACATTAGATCCCTGGATATATTCATCATAATAAGAGAATTTTCCACTTATCTTTCCTGGATTTGATGCTTTTCCTCCAGTGATATTAGCAAATTTCCTTGCATTCATAAGATATTCATAGATATCTTCTGGTTTTGCATTGAAATGTACTGTATGATTCAGGGTTTTCATAAAAATAATAGAAAACCATGGTTTTTAAGGGTTTTCGCTCTGCTGGTGTATGAAAAATACAGATATCAGACAAAAGGTTAAGGGAATTGTTATTAATGTATATAATGCTGATTGTTAAGATAGAACATCTTTGATACATTGATAATTATTAAATATTATAATTATAGCAAATAACATAAATTTTCGGAAAAATTTTGTTATTTGTCTATTTAGATGATATGAGAATTCTACGATAAAACATACCTTGCTTTCGGCAAGTCAATAATGAAATGCACCTAACGGTGCAAAATATATAATGAAA